>JBMLRS010000815.1:0-3022 GCA_049240905.1 Elsteraceae bacterium | reverse complement strand
GCCAGTTGATTGGCCTGCTTGGCGTTGTCCGCGTTCTGGCGCACGGTGACGGTCAGCTGCTCCATGCTGGCGGCCGTCTCCTCCAGGCTTGAGGCCTGCTCCTCCGTGCGTTGCGAGAGATCGGCGTTGCCCATGGCGATCTCCCGCGCCGCCGTGCCGATCGAGGCGGAGGACTCGATGATGCCGGAGATGATCGAACTCATCGTGTCGATCAGGCTGTTGACGCCGCGGCAGAGGGTCTCGATCTCGCCGCTCATGCCTTCCAGCGGCACGCGGTCGGTCAGATCGTTGGACTCCGCGGCGGAAACGATTTTCTGGGTCTGCGCCACGGCGTTCTGCAGCACTTGCGCGGCGTGGACCTGATCGGTCACGTCGGTCGCGTATTTGACGACCTTGAAGACCTTGCCGTTCATGTCGAGGATCGGGTTGTAGCTGGCCTGGATCCAGACCTCGCGCCCGCCCTTGGCGATCCGCTTGTATTGCGACTGGTCATATTCGCCGCGCGCCAGCTTCTCCCAGAACATCCGATAGTCCGAGGACTGGCGATGAACTGGGTCGACGAACATGCTGTGATGCTGGTTGCGCACTTCATCCTGGCTGTAGCCCAGCACCTTCAGGAAATTCTCGTTCGCCTGGATGATCTTGCCGTCCGGCGTGAACTCGATCACCGCCTGCGACTTGCCGATGGCGGCGATCTGGCCTTCGAAATCGGCGTTGCGCAGCTTGGCGTCGGTGATCACGGTGGCGTATTTGACGACTTTCACTGGCTTCCCGCCGTCGTCGAGGATGGGGTTGTAGCTCGCCTGCAGCCAGACCTCCCTGCCGCCTTTGGCGAAGCGCTTGTATTCACCCGCGTCCACCTCGCCTCGCCCCAGCCGGTCCCAGAACTGGCGATAGGCGATCGATTGGCGATACTCCGGATCCACGAACATGCTGTGATGCTGACCTTCGATCTCCTCCAGGCGGTAGCCCACCGCGTTCAGGAAATTCTCGTTGGCCTTGATCACCTTGCCTTCCAGCGTGAACTCGATCACCGCCTGGGCGCGGTTGATCGCGTCCAGATAGCCTCGGTAATCGACGTTCTGGCGCTCGTTCTCGAGCTGCTTGGAGATGTTCGACCATTCCAGGATGTTGCCGTCATATTCGCCGGCGGCGTTGTAGGAGGCGGTCACCTTCAGCGCGAACGTCAGCGGTCCCACCGTGATCCGGGTGCGATGCGGCAGATTGCGCGCATCCGCCAGCATCGCGCGCTGATGCGCGGGGTTCTTGTGGAACATGTCGATGCAGGTGCCGACCATCTTCGCATGATCGAAAGTGGGATAGGCCTTGCGGAAATGTTCGAGATTCTCCTCGAACAGCTGCTTCGACGCGTCGTTGCAGTAGGTGCAGACCAGCTCACGATCAACCATCATGACCGCGGAAGTGACGTTCTCAAGCGCGGTCTTGGCGTGCGTCGAATGGGCTTGATCGGCGATTTCCTGGTCGCTCTTCCGGCCGAATAGGGTGAAGGCCATGATGTCAGTCTCCTTTTTTTCCGTCGCGTCGCCGCGGACGGCGTTCTTATTAAGGCTTAGAGCTGCGTCTATTCGGCCGCCGCCATGCCAAGCTGGGGCAGGGCTCCGGCTGGACTCTGGAACAGGCCTTGAAGCGAAATCAGGGTGACCATCCGGTCATCCAAGGCGACGAGCCCATTGATGAAATCGTCGTCGATATGCCGCTCCATCTCCGGCACGTCGCGGATCTGGCTGAGTTCGATCGACAGGATGTCGGACACCGCGTCGACCAGAATGCCGACCGTCCGCGCGCCGACGATCACGATGATCACCACGTGGCTTTTGGTCGGCTCGGTCGACCCCATGCCGAAGCGCGCGCGCAGATCGAAGATCGGGATGATGATCCCGCGCAGATTGATCACCCCCAACACATGGGGCGGGGCCTTCGGGATCGGCGAACTGGGAGTCCAGCCCTTGATCTCGCGCACCGCCATGATGTCGACCCCATACTCCTCGGAATCGATCGTGAAGGTGATGAACTGCCGGGTTTCAACCGGAGCCCCTTCTTCGGTGACCGCGGTCGACTGCACCGAGCGCGAGGCGCTCTGCGGCGTTCGGTGCGCGTCCGGGATCATGTCAGGAAGCGAAGCCGTGCTATTGCTCATCTTGTTTCTCCGATCCGCTGTCTGAGGAATGTGGGCGAGAGAACCGCGCTTCGTGGGAAGGCCATCGTCAAAACTCCTTCCAACTCTCTTCTTTGACGCGCCGCGAACCGTTGGACGCCTTGGGGCGCTGCGGCTCCTTGCGATGAGACGGCGCGTTCATCGGCTTGGTCGGCGCGGGGACGATGATCGCCGCCGGCGTCGTCCCGGACTCCGACGGATCCGAGGAGACGCCTGACTGGCCCTCCGGCAGCCTGAACGTCGCGACGCTTCGCGCCATCGCCTCCGTCTGCTCCTCCATCGATTTGGCGGCCGCCGCGGCCTCTTCAACCAACGCCGCGTTGTGTTGGGTCATCTGATCCATCTCGGATACGGCGGTGTTGACTTGATCGATGCCGCCGCTCTGCTCTTCGGAAGCTGCGGTGATCTCCTCCATGATGTCGGTGACGCGCTTCACCGACTGGACGATCTCATCCATCGTGCGGCCCGCGCTCTCAACCAGGCGCGATCCGGATTCCACCTTGCTGGCGCTGTCGGAGATCAGGCCTTTGATCTCCTTGGCCGCGTTCGCGCTGCGTTGCGCCAGATTTCGAACCTCCGTCGCGACCACCGCGAAGCCGCGGCCTTGATCACCGGCGCGCGCCGCCTCGACCGCGGCGTTGAGCGCGAGGATGTTGGTCTGGAACGCGATTTCGTCGATCACCCCGATGATGTCGGAGATCTTCCGGCTTGAGTCGTTGATCGCCACCATCGTCGTGACGACCTCGGAGACGACCCGGCCGCCCTTGGTGGCGACGTCTGACGCGGAGGCGGCCAGTTGATTGGCCTGCTTGGCGTTGTCCGCGTTCTGGCGCACGGTGACGGTCA
>JBMLRS010000814.1:0-6721 GCA_049240905.1 Elsteraceae bacterium | reverse complement strand
AAGGGCTTCCGCAGCGTCACGCGCCTTGCGCGATGCCCCGCATCGCGCTGCGCCTCGTTCCTGGCGGCTATCCCTTGATTTCTCAGCGACGGCTATGGGCATTTTCCAGAGAGGCTCCTTACGCCCCCGTCGCCGGGCTTATTCGGCGGCCAGCGCGGTCGCATGATGGCTTAAAAACCGCTCCGCCTCCAGCGCGGCCATACAACCCATGCCGGCGGCGGTCACCGCTTGGCGGTAGACCTTGTCCTTCACGTCGCCTGCGGCGAACACGCCGGGGATCGAGGTGGCGGTCGAATCCGGCTTGGTCAGAATATAACCTTCGTTATCCATGGGCAGCTTGCCCTTGAACAGCGCGGTCGCCGGATCATGCCCGATGGCCACGAAGAAGCCTTCGCAAGGCAGGACGGACAAGGCGCCGCTATTGACGTCGCGCAGGCGCAGGCCGGTGACGCGCGGGGGAACGCCGCCCTCGCCGCCTTCGCCCAAGATCTCCTCCACCGCGCTGTTCCAGGCGAACTTGATCTTGGGATTGGCGAACAGGCGATCCTGCATGATCTTCTCCGCGCGCAGGCTGTCGCGGCGATGGACCAGAGTGACGGAGGCCGCATGGTTGGTGAGGTAGATCGCCTCCTCCACCGCCGTGTTGCCGCCACCGACGATCGCCACGTCCTTGCCGCGGAAGAAGAAGCCGTCGCAGGTGGCGCAGGCGGAGACGCCGTAGCCGCGGAAACGCTCCTCCGTCGGCAGGCCGAGCCAGCGGGCGCTTGCGCCGGTGGAGATGATCACGCTGTCAGCGAGAAAAACATCGCCGCTGTCGCCGATCGCGCGGAAGGGACGGCTGTTGAAATCGACCTCGGTGATCAGATCGTAGATCAGCTCGGTGCCGACATGCTCGGCCTGGGCCCGCATCTGCTCCATCAGCCAGGGACCCTGGATGACGTCGGCGAAGCCCGGATAATTCTCCACGTCCGTGGTGATGGTGAGCTGGCCGCCCGGCTGCATGCCGGCCACGAGGATCGGCTTCAAATTCGCGCGCGCGGCGTAGATCGCCGCCGTATAGCCGGCCGGCCCCGACCCGATGATCAGGGTTTTGGTGTGTCTTGTCGTCGCCATCTCAGCCCTTTCCAGCCGGCCATCTGGAACGACGCCGTTCCAGCCAAGGCCGCTTGCGGGCCGACGCCCGCCTTTTCGAATAGGTGGCGCATCAGAAGCGCGCCCGCAACCCCGACGAAGGCCCCGGCGATCACGTCGCTGACCCAATGCGCGCCGCCCAGCACCCGGCTGGCGCCGACCATCACCGCCAGCAGATAGTAGGCGGCGATATGGCGGGGCAGCAGCACGCTCGCCACCGTGGCGACGGCGAAGGCCATCGCGGTGTGGCCGGACGGAAAGGACCAGTAATCCGCCTGGAAGCGGAAGAAATCGAAGGCGTGCAGCCCGTCGCTTTTGAAGATCTTTGGGCGGGGCCGCCCGGCCAGGATCTTCACGAGGCCGTTCAGCAGACCCGCCCCAGCGCAGGCGCAGAACGCGTAGGCCCCGGCCCAGGCGCGCGAGCGCCAGACGCGCTCCCCCTCCAGGCTCAGGCTGAGCGAAGCCGCGATCCGGCAGCCAAGCCAGCCGAGGGCGCCCGCGATCAGCCACCCAGTGCCGACGCCAAGCTGGCTGAGCGTGCTGAAGAAGCGGCGGAATCGACCGCCCGCCTCCTCCACCATCATCGCCACCGGCCGATCGATGAAGATCATCGCCACAAGGATGGCGGTCGTCAGGACCGCGCCGATCGCCCAGGGCAGAGGACGCCGCCGGATCCGCCGCGCGATCGACCCCTGCAGCCAACCCTCCGCGGTGGCCGCCATCTTCCGAGGTCCATCCGGCTCGACCATCAGGCGATGCAGCAGCCAGACGATCCCGCCGACCACGAAGCCGGCGAACAGCACGTCCGACAGGAAATGCGCGCCCTGAATGATCCGGTTGCCGCCGAACAACAACCCCATGCAGAGCGAGAGCGGAATCGCCCAGATCCGCGCCGCCGCGGGGGCCAGAAGACCGAAGACCAGAAACCAGAAGCCGGCGGAGCCGTCGCCGGACACGAAGGAGCAATTGTCATCGCATTGGTCCGACGGCGTCAGCACCGGGGTGAAGGTCGCCTTGCCGCCGAACTCGCTGACCGCCAACGGCCGCGCGCGGCCCCAATTATCCTTCAGGATCAAGTTCGCCACCAAGCCCGGCCCAACCGCCAGGCTGACAAAAGCGAACAGGACGGCCCGGTCGAGCTTGCGACGCAGACGCCAGGTCACGCCGATCAGCAGACCAAGCGCGGCCAGAATCACGAAAGGCAAGGCTTCGTGAATCTGCATGAACGGCGCGGCGCGGTTGAGCGTGAAGCCCTGCCCCGGCGTGTGGAACAGCCCGGAAACCGCGAGATCGAGTTGCGGCCAGAACTGAAACAACAGCCCGGTCGCGATCATGGCCAGCAGATAAAGAGGAAAGATCAAGGCGTCAGATATCCAGAAAAGAGGCCGCCGGCCGAAATGGCCTCCATCGCGCCGGCGCAGATCAGGCTGGAGGCGAGCACCGTGGCCAGCGCCAACCGCTCGCTGCGGCCTTGCCAGCCCCACATCAGCCCCAGCGCGATGGCGCAGAAGGCGAAAACTCCCCCGATTGCGATGGTGACGGCGCGGCCCTCGGCGAAGGTCAACAAGCTTAGCGCCAGACCGCCCGCGACGACCGCCCAAAGCAAGATGGCTACGCGCGAGGCGAGCCGGCTCACGCTGCGCTGCGCGCGCTGCGCCAAGGCTTCGTCGTCATCGAGCGCCAAGGCCGCGATCAGACAGGCCGAGGGCAGCAACGCCAGCCCGATCGACCAGTCGCGCCAGGGCGACGCCAGCGCCGCCAACAGCGGAACCAATCCAGTCGCCAACGCCACGCGCCAGATCCGCCCGGATCGCCCGACAGGCGGCCGTCCGACCCGCGCGGCCAGCAGCGACAGGGTCGGCAGCAGCAGAATCGGCAGCGCCAGAACGCCGGTCGGCGACCCGCCGCCGATGGCGCTCAATCGAAGCCACAGCAGTTCGACCCCGCCAGGAATCAGGCTGAAACCCGCCAGCAAGGCGGCTGCTCCAGCGAACATGGGGGCCGGCCGGAGCATCCGCGCCAAGCCCTGGCGATCCTCCGCCCGCGCGAACAGCAACCCCGCGCCCAGCAGGGACAGCAAGGCGCTGGGATCGCCGAAGGGAGCGGTCGCCAAAAGAGCGCCCCACAGCGCCAGACTTGGCCAAAGGCTCTTTCGTTCCCGGTCGAGGCCTTTGATGAGGGCCAGCGGGATCACCGTCGCGGCCAGCAGGCCCACGCCGTCGCCGTTCGCCTGCAGCGCCGCCTGCATCGCGACTGGCGACGTGACCAGCATCATCGCCGCCAGAAAGGCCACCAATCGATTGGCGAGGCGCTTCAGCGCCCCGAAGAACAGCAGGCCGGCGGCCAGCGCCGCCAAGGCGCCCGGCAGTCGGCGAAGCTCCGTTCCCTCGACCCCGGCGACGACCAACCAGGTCTCGCGGCCGCCGAGGCTCGGGAAGCTTTCGAGATAGGGGAAGGCGAGCGCCAAGGTCATGGTCGCCAGAGCGATCCAGGGCGCGACCTGATCGAAAAACCCATCCCGCGGCGGGGGCGCGCCGCCGCCCGGCCATCGCGCGGGGATGCGCGGCGGGCCCCCCGCCCTGCGGCGACGCGGCTGCTTCGGCGGATCGCCCGAACCGCGATCCGGCGCTTCGCGCCAGACCTGCGCCAAGGTGGGGAAGACCGCCATCGATCAGCGATCCGTCAACTTCAGTTCGATCCGGCGATTCCGACGCCGCGAGGCTTCGTCGGTTCCGGGATCGATCGGCTGAAACTCGCCGAAGCCCGCCGCGGCCAACCGATCGGGGGGGATGCCCTGTTCGATCAGAAAGCGCGTGACCGACAGGGCGCGGGCGGTCGACAGCTCCCAGTTCGAGGGGAACTGGGCGTTGCGGATCGGCACCCGGTCCGTGTGGCCATCGACGCGCAGCACCCAATTCAGATCATTGGGGATCTGGGTCAACAGCCCGCGCATGGAGCCGGCGAGCCGCACCAGCTGCTCTCGGCCTGCAGCCCCAAGCTCCGCCGAGCCGGGATCGAACAGCACCTCCGCCTGCAACACGAACCGATCGCCGACGATGCGGATGTCGCTGCGGTCGCCCAGCAGCTCCCGCAGCCGCCCGAAGAACTCGGATCGGTAGCGCGCCAACTCCTCCACCTTCGCAGCCAGGGCGACATTCAGGCGACGGCCGAGGTCCAGGATCTGAGCGTCGCGGTCGCGTCCCAGCGACTCCGCCAGATCCAGCGCCGCCATGACCCGCGCCAGTTGGTCCCGCAACCCCATGATCTGCTGGTTCAGCGCGTCGATGCGCGCCTGCGCTTCAATCTCCGTCGCGGCGCGCGAGGCGTTCACCGCCAGCAGGTCAGCCAGCTCCTTCTGAGCGAGGGCCGTGCGTTCCTCCGCCGTGCTGAGACGATCGACCAGGGCCTTGGCGCGATCCCGCTCCGCCGTGAGGTCGCGCAACTGCGCTTCGCCGCTCGCCGCCAGCTCCGTGACCCGCGCTTCGAGATCCGCGCGAACCTTCGATAAAGCGGCGATGTCTTGCGTGAGTCTCTCCCGCGTCGCCAACGCGTCCGCCAGCCCGAGCGAGAGCCGGTCGCGCTCGCCTTGCGCGACGGCGAGTCGATCGGTCGAGTCGGCCGCGCGGGCGTCGGCGGCGGCCAGGGCGGCGGCCAATCGATTGCGATCGGCCTGGAGTTCGAGAAAGCGCTGCGTCTCCACGCTCAGGCGGGCTTCGGCGTCGGCCGCCTTGCCGACGGCGGCGTCGCGCTCGCCCAGCACCGCGGCGAGGCGGGCGGCGGACTGGTCACGCGCCGAGATCGAGGCCTGCAGATCCGCATTGAGCCGAGTGACGTTCGCCCGAAGGTCGGCGGTCGCGCGCCGCTCCATCGCCAATTGCTCCGACAGTTGGGCGAGCTGCGCGTCGAGCCGCGCCAGGGCGGTGTCGCGCCCAGTCAGAGCCTGGCCAAGATAGAACTGGGCCAGCACGAAGACCAAGATCAGGAAGATGATGACGATCAGCAGGGTCGCCAGGGCGTCGACGAATCCTGGCCAGAAATCCAGGCTTCTGCTTTGCGTGCGTCGCCCTAACGCCATGGCGGGAGCCCGGTCACGTGCGGTCCGTCTCCTCCGCCAGGGCGGCGATCGTGCGCGCCAACAGCCTGATCTCGGTGCGAACCTCCTGGATCACCTGCTGGCGGCCTTGCGCCTGATCTTCGATCATGCGGGTGAGCTGCCGATCAAGATTGCGCAGATGGCCCCGGCTCGCCTCGTCGCCGCCCATGGCGCCGCTGGCCATCGCGTCGGCGAGGCGGTTGAGGATCGGCTTCATGTCCTGCTGGCTTTCGGCCAACCGCAACAACAAAGGCTGCTCCGCGCGCATCTGGTCTGAGAGCAGGGTCAGCTTTTCCGCGAGGATGCGGATGTCGGCGTTGGCGGCGATCCGGCTCTCTTCGCCGCGCGCCATGATGCGCTGCAGGCTGTCGAGGCTGTCCGCGGTCTGCTCCAGCAGCGCCTGGATGTAGGCCGGCACGGAGGCTTCGCCGTCGCCGACCGGGCCGCCGCCGCCCAGCCGGGTCTGAGTCGACAGCCACTCCTCCAACTCATTGTAGAAGCGGTTCTGCGCCTGCCCGGCCTGGATGTCGAGAAACCCAAGCACCAGGGAGCCGGCGAGACCGAACAGGGACGAGCTGAACGCCGTGCCCATCGCCGAAAGCGGCGAGCCCAACCCGCGCTTCAAATCATCGAAGGCGGCGACCGGATCGCCGGTCATGGTCAAGCGGCCGACCACGTCGCCAACCGATCCGACCGTCTGCATCAACCCCCAGAAGGTGCCGAGCAGGCCCAACAGGATCATCAACCCGATCAAATACCGCGAGATCTCCCGGCTTTCGTCCAAGCGCGCGCCGATCGTGTCCAGCAGCGAGCGCGTGGCGGTGGGGGAGAGGGTAAGCTTGCCGCGCCGATCGCCGATCATCGCCGACATCGGCGCCAACAGGCGGGGCGAGGGCGCGCCTGCCGCCGATTGCCCGCGCTGAAACCGCTCCAGCCACTGCACTTCGCGCTTGAGCACGAACACCTGGCGAAAAATGAACAGGATGCCCAGCAGCGTCGCGCCCAGGATCACCCCGTTCAGGCCGGGGTTATGGACAAAAGCGGCCTGGAGAATATCAAGCGTGAAGACCGCCAATCCCGCCACCGCCACCACGAACAGGGTCATCCTGGTGAGGAAGTGGCCAGCGCCGGTCATGCGTCACTCACCCAGCAGAACGATGTCGACGCGATCCGGCGGGCCTTCGCCCCCGGCGTTGCCCAGCGACCGGACAGTGACGCGGTTGCTTTGCACCCCGCGCTGCACCAAGCCGCTGCGCACGGCCAACGCGCGATCCAGCGACATCCGACGCGCTTCGTTGGAGTTTTCGGTCTCGCTGCCTACGCCAGCGGCGAAGGCCTGGATCTCGATGCGGCGGTTGGGGGCGGCGACCAGCTGCTCCGCCAACCGGGCGAGCGCCTCGCGGCTGCCGTCCGCCGGATCCATGGTGCCGCGCTGGAACAGCAGGCGGGAGAGGATCGTCTGCGGCCGCCCGGACCCCGCCGACGGCGCGGCGGACG
>JBMLRS010000813.1:0-9465 GCA_049240905.1 Elsteraceae bacterium | reverse complement strand
CACCATCTTCGCGACCGCCGGATTGCCGATCATGGCCGCGCCCAATGACCCCAGCCCGAAGCGCCCTTCCCCGCGCCGCTCCACCAGCTCCAGCGAAATCGCCGCGAGCAGCAGGCGCTGCGTCACGTCCGCCGACAGGCCCAGCCTGAGCGTCAGCGCCTCCAGGCTTTGCGGGCGCTCCGCCAGGATCTCGAAAAGATTGAGTCGAACGCAGGAGGTGAGGACTTGCGTGTAGACGAAGCCGGCGCACAGATCGAACAGCGCGCGGGTGCGTTTCTGCGCGATCGGCCGCGTCAGCGGGAAGGCCGCCGCCCAGCGCTGAAACCGCGCGCTGGCCAGCAGCCGATCCCGAAAGCCGCGCCAGGCGTCCAGCAAGGTCTGGCTGGACTCAGCGGAGCGCGACATGGAGGAACTCATCGTCAGGCTGCTTGCGCCGCCATCTTCTTCGGCAACAGCCGCTTGGACTCCTGCTTGATCAGCGCGCGCAGATCAGCCTCGCCCGGGCAAGGCGGAATGGCGGCGACCGCGCCGGCGATCAGCCCCTCCAGACGACGCACCGCGCCGTCGAGGCCGAGCTGCAGCACGGCGCTGGGCCGGCCGAGCGCCAGATCCTGATGAACCGGCTTGCCCAGCTCCTCCTCATCCGACTCCATGTCCTTGATGTCATCGGCGACCTGATAGGCCTCGCCCAAGCGTTCGCCCAGCATGCGCCAGGCCTCCGGCTCCACGCCGGCGGCGGCTGCGCCCGCCACTGTCGCGGCGGAGAACAGGGAGCCGGTCTTCTGCTGCTGATATTGCGCGAGATCGATCTCGTCCTCGCACTCCCAGGCCTGCCCGGCGATGATGCCGTTCGGCATGCCGACCGAACGGCTGACCGTCAGAAGCAAGGAAGCCAGACGCTCCGGCGTCTGCACGCCCGCGCGGGTGATCGTCTCGAACGCCATCACGATCATCGCGTCGCCGGTCAGCACCGCCAGCGGCTCGCCGAAGGCCTTGTGGACGGAAGGCTTGCCACGTCTGATGTCGGCGTCGTCGAAGCAGGGCAGATCGTCATGCACGAGAGAGGCGCAATGCAGCAGCTCGATCGCCGCGGCCGCCGCGTCGGCCAGGCCGGGGTTGTCGCCGCGGCAGGCGCCGGCGACCGCCAGAACCAAGCGGGGGCGCAACCGCGCGCCTTTGGGGAACACCGCATGGCGCACGGCGGCGGCCAAGCGCGGGGGGCAACCTGGGCCGGCCGCGCGGTCTACGGCGGCGGAAAGGGCCTTCTCGATCCGAGTCATGGCGTCCATAGGCGGCTCCCCTTATTGTAAATTGTTCTTGTCACCGCAAACTGTCAGTTATAATTGACAATCAAGTCAATCGGATTTTCCAACGCCCCAAGCGGGCCTGACGGGAGCAGCGCCGTTCATGGGAACCAGCCGGGTAGTGGTCATCGGCGCGGGCGTCGCCGGACTCACGGCGACGGTGGAACTGGCGGCCAAGGGTTTGGACGTGACCGTGCTTGAGGCGGCGTCAGCCCCCGGGGGCAAGATGCGGCAAGTGATGGTCGGTGGCGCGCCTGTTGATTCAGGCCCCACCGTCTTCACCATGCGCTGGGTGTTCGAGGAGCTGTTCGCCGAGGTCGGGGCCACTTTGGCCGACTACATCAAGCTGGTCCCTGCCGAGATCCTGGCCCGCCATGGCTGGAGCGCGGAGGAGCGCATGGATCTGTTCGCCGACGTCGATCAGTCGGCGGATGCGATCGCGCGCTTTTCAGGCCCGGCCGAAGGGCGGCGCTACAAGGGCTTCTGCGAAGCCGCGCGAAAACAATTCCAGGCGCTGGAGCATTCCTTCATCCGCTCGGCGGAGCCCTCCATCCCCTCCCTCACCCGGATCGCGGGGCTGAAGGGCTTGCGCGACATGGCGGCGGGCCACCCGTTCGGCAGCCTGTGGAAGGCGCTCGGCGACCATTTCAAGGACCCGCGCCTGCGCCAGCTGTTCGGCCGCTACGCGACTTATTGCGGCTCCTCACCCTATCTCGCCCCGGCCACCCTGATGCTGATCGCCCATGTTGAGCAGGTCGGCGTCTGGCTTGTCGAGGGCGGCATGCACGCCGCAGCCAGGGGGCTGGAGAAGCTCGCAACCGAACGAGGCGCGACCTTTCGCTATGGCGCAAGAGTATCGGAAATCCTGACGGAGAACGGTCGGGCGTCAGGCGTGATCCTGGCGTCGGGCGAGCGGATCGAGGCGGATCGGATCATCTTCAACGGCGACGCCGCCGCCCTGACCACCGGCCTTTTGGGAGCCGGTCCCTCAAAGGCCGCGCCGCCGACGCCGCTCGCCGCGCGTTCGCTGTCCGCCGTCACCTGGTCGATCCGGGCGGAGACCTCAGGCTTCCCGCTGGCGCGCCACAACGTCTTCTTCTCGCGCGACTACGCCGCCGAGTTCGACGCGATCCTCGGGCGCGGCGAAACCCCGGCCGAACCGACCGTCTATGTCTGCGCCCAGGACCGCGACGACCATAACGCCGATCAGGCCATCGGACCCGAGCGCCTGCTCTGCCTCATCAACGCCCCGCCTTCGGGCGATCGGGCCGCCTTCACCCCTGCGGAGATCGCGTCATGCGAGGAACGAACCTTCCGACAGCTGGAACGCTGCGGACTGCGCATAGCCCTGAGGCCCGAGGCGAGCGTGATCACCACGCCATCGGATTTCGAACGTCTGTTCCCGGCGACGGGGGGCGCGCTCTACGGGCGGGCGTCGCACGGATGGATGAGCAGCTTTCAGCGACCGACCGCGAAAAGCCGTCTGCCAGGGCTCTACCTGGCGGGGGGCAGCGTGCATCCGGGCGCGGGGGTGCCGATGGCGGCGCTTTCGGGGCGGATGGCCGCGGCGCGGCTACTTGGGGATTTGGCTTCGACCGCCAGATCGTCCCGGACGGTTATTGCTGGTGGTACGTCGACGCGCTGAGCGACGACGGCCAGCATGGCCTGACCCTGATCGGCTTCATCGGCAGCGTCTTCTCGCCCTATTATTTCGGCGCGCGCAAGCGCGGTCCGGCGGACGCGCACGAGCATTGCGCGCTGAACGTCGCGCTCTACGGCAAAGGCGGCAAGCGCTGGGCGTTGACGGAGCGCTCCTCGAGCGCCGTGCAGCAATCCCGCAGCGCCATCACGATCGGCCCCAGCGCGATCTCCTGGGACGGGAACGCCCTGGTGATCGACATCGAGGAGATCACGGTGCCGATCCCGTCGCGCCTGCGCGGCCAGGTTCGGGTGCATCCCGCCACCCTGACCGATCAGAGCTTCTTCCTCGACTCGGAGAACCTGCATCGCTGGACCCCGGCGGCGCCGATCTCGCGCGTGGAAGTGAGCATGAGCAAGCCGGGCCTGCGCTGGTCCGGCCAGGGCTATTTCGACATGAACCAGGGGGAGGTCCCGCTCGAGCGCTCCTTCGTTCGCTGGGACTGGTCGCGCGCGGTCTGCGACCAAGGCGTCGCCATCCTCTATGACGTGCTGCGCCGGGACGGATCGGAGCATGTGATCGCGCAGTTGGCCGACGCCGCCGGAACGCTGAGGCCTTTCGAGGCGCCGCCGCCCGCGAAGCTGCCGCGCGGGCGGATCTGGCGCATGGCGCAAGGCACTCGCGCCGACGCCGGCTCATCCCCCAGGATCACCGAGGCGTTGGAGGATTCGCCCTTCTACACGCGGTCCGTGCTGGCCACCCATATCCTCGGCCAGCCCGCGCGCGGCGTGCATGAGAGCCTGTCGCTGGATCGCTTCAGCGCGCCCTGGGTGCAAACCCTCGTGCCCTTCCGCATGCCAAGGGTGAGGGGCTGACGTCTGTTTTCGCCGGGACAACCTCTTTTCCTCACCCTGAGCCTGTCGAAGGGCAAGCAAGTGAAAAACGCTGAAGAACTTGCCCATCCTTCGACAAGCTCAGGATGAGGTAAAGTAATAAAGTCCCTCACCCTGAGCCTGTCGAAGGGCGAGGCGGAGCACGGCTATTTCTGGTTGTCCCCCTCATGCTGAGCCTGTCGAAGCATGAGACGCTCTTCGCGCTCCCTGGCCTCCCGCTCCTTGGCTTCGCGGATCTCCCGCTTGGTCTTGCGCAGATCGTAGATCAGGTAACCCAGCACGATCAGCAGGATGATCGCCCATTCGAAGCTGGCGAGAGTCTCCCCGTCCATCCCGGTCAGTTTTGCGCGATGTCCGAGCGATCGGAGAGGTCCTTTTCCTCACGATCCCGGTGCGCCATGCGAGTCAGCATGGCGATCAGCCACTCCACCCGGCCGCCCACGTCCCACCAGGCGCCGTTGAAGCCATAGCTCGTCTCGACCGGGGGCGTCGTCCCGGCGACAGCGTCGACCAGGAAGCGGTTCGCCTTCAGCGGCGGCGCCTCGATCGGACGTTCGTCGAGCGCGACCCCGGCGAGCAGGCGCGCCACCAGATAGAGCTTGCGACCGCCGGACACGGAAGCGCGCGAGCTCACCGAGTCGTACCCGCGTCGCGCCACTTCCTTGCCGATTTCGGCGTACAGGAAGCGCGCGGTGCGGATGCCGGGTCGACAGTCCGACGGCAGGCCGGCGATGCCGGCGCCAGCCCGCTGATACAGCAGGTCCGCGGCCCGCAGCAGCCGATCGATCACCGTGGCGAGCCGGGCGTCGAAGGTCGGTCTGGCGAGCCAGGCGTCCGGATCGATCCCGGCCTCCCGCATCCAGCGGCGCGGCAGGTAGAGCCGGCCGCTGCGCGCGTCCTCGCCGACGTCGCGGGCGATGTTGGACAGTTGCATGGCGACGCCGAGATCGCAGGCGCGGGCGACCATCGCCGGTTCGCGCGCGCCCATCAGCACCGCCATCATCGCCCCGACCGATCCCGCCACGCGCGCGGCGTAGCCGTAGAGATCCTTCAACTCTTCATATCGGCGGCCTTCGGCGTCCCATTCGAACCCCTCGATCAGCGCCTCCGGCAGTTCGCGCGGAATGCCGAAGCGCAGAACCGTGTTCGACAAGGCGCGGTCGGCGGCGATCTGCATCGGCCGCCCTTCGTAGGCGCGGCGCAGCCGCTCCCTCAGTCGCGCCGGCGCGCCTTCGCGCGATGCGTCAAGGTCGACCGCGTCGTCCGCCAGGCGGCAGAAGGCGTAAAGCGCCGAGGCCGGATCACGCACACGCTTCGGCAGCAGCAGGGAGGCGACGAAGAAGCTGCGCGAGCCCCCACGCAACAACTCTCGGCAGGCGTCAAGATCGGCGGTCGGATCGGCGAGTCGTCTCATCCGGGCGGCCTCAAGCGAAAGCGCTGACATCTGGAACCACCCTATCGAGGACCCGAGCGGAGGAGAGAACGCCTGGAAGCCCCGCTCCGGGATGGGCTCCTGCGCCAACGATGAAGAGGTTTTCGACCTCTTCGCTTTTGTTATGCGGCCTGAACCACGCGCTCTGCGTCAGCACCGGCTCCATGCCGAAGGCCGCGCCCTTGTGGGACAAGAGATCGTCGCGGAAGTTCAGCGGCGTCATCACGCGCGAGCTGACCACCGCGTCCTTCAAGCCGGGCAGGATCGTCTTCTCCAGGAAGGCTTCGACGGCGAGCCGATAAGGCTCCGACGCGCTCGCCCAATCCGTGCCGCTGTCGAGATGCGGCACTGGCGACAAGACATAGAACGCGTCGCATCCCTCTGGGGCGAGGCTCGGATCGGTCGCGGTCGGGCGGTGGAGGTAAAGGCTGAAGTCTTTCGCCAGCACCTTGTTCTTGAAGATGTCCTCCAGCAGGCCGCGATAGCGCGGGCCCAGCAGGATGGTGTGGTGCTCCACGTCCTCATATTTCCGGTTGGTGCCAAAATACCAGACGAACAGGCTCATGGAGTACGTGGAGCGGTCGATCTTGCGGTCGGTCCAGCGCTTGCGCTTGATCTCGCCCAGCAGGGTCTTGTAGGTGAAGGCGGCGTCGGCGTTCGAGACCACGATGTCCGCCGCGATCGCCTCCCCGGAAACGAGCTCGACGCCGGTCGCGGCCCCCTTCTCCACCGTGATCTTCCGAACCTCGGACCCGCAGCGCAGCTCTCCGCCCTGCCCCTTGATCAGATCAACCATGCCGGTGATCAGGCGGCCGGTGCCGCCCATCACGAAATGCACGCCCCAGCGCCGCTCCAGATAGGCGATCATGCTGTAGACGGAGGTGGTGGCGAAGGGATTGCCGCCGACCAGCAGGGGGTGGAAGCTCAGCATCACCCGCAGCCGTTCGTCCTTCACGAAGCGGGCGGCTTGCTGGAACACGGTGTAATAGGCTTTCAGCCGCAGCAGCGCGGGGCCGACCTTCACCATGTCCATGAACTTGCCGATCGGCACATGCGCCATCTCGGTGTTGCCGATGTCGAAGGTCGCCTTCGACGCCTCCATGAATTTCTCGAAGCCGTCAACGTCGCCGGGCGAAATCCGCGCGACCTCCCGGCGCATATGCTCGGGATCGCCGTTGTAGTTGATGATCGAACCGTCGTCGAAGCGGAGCTGGTAGTAGGGCGTGATCGCGCGCAGATCGATCTCGTCGGCGAAGCTGCGGCCGCACATCGACCAGAGCTCCTCCAACAGAAAAGGCGCGGTGACGATGGTGGGACCGGCGTCGAAGGTGAAGCCGTCCTGACGATGCACGTAGGCGCGGCCGCCCGGCGCGTCCAGCTTCTCCAGCACCGTCACGCGGTAGCCGCGCGCGCCCAGCCGTATCGCCGCCGCCAATCCCCCGAACCCGCTGCCGATCACCACGGCGTGCGGCCGCTCTCTGGGTTCCTTCATGCGGTTCGGCGGGTTCATCAGCTTCATGACGCGGTCCTCAGTCTCCAGCGCTGAACCAGCAGGTCGGCCAGTTCGGCGGGTCTTTCTTCATGGGCGAGATGGCCCAACCCTGGCAGCGCGTGGATGGTCGCGCCCGGCAGGATGGCGCGCACCTTATGCGCCTCGCTCGGCGCCACCGTCCCGTCGCGCAGGCCGACGACAAGCGAAAGCGGCGTGGCGAGGCCGCCCAGGTCACGCAGCAGCGCGGCCAGGTCCCAGTTCGCCATCATCTGAAGCGCGGCGCCGAGATGGCCGGGATTGCGCGCCAGACGCCGATAAAGCTCGGTCCCGCGCGAGTCGAGGGTCGAGCCGGTGCTGCGCAGCAACCGCTCCACGACGGCTGGATCGGTCGCGTTCCACGCGAAGAAGCGCGGCACGACGCTGAACTCCGCCAGGATCTTGGCCATTGGGGCGAACAATCGCCCCTGAGCGCCGCCGAAAGGAATGAAGGCGCCGTTCAGGCTGACCAACTCGCGCGGAGCGATCGCGCCGTCCAGGCACATGCGCGCGAGAACGGCCGCGCCGGCCGAATGACCGACCGCGAAGTCCGGCCGCAGATCAAGGGCGACGAGCAGATCGCCCAGGGCGGCCGCCATGCCGGACAGCGAGTATCGGCCGCGCGGCGGTTGCTCTGTGAAGCCGTGGCCGGGCAGATCCATCGCGACCACCGTGAAATGCTCGGACAGCAAGGGGGCGAGGTCGCGCCAGGAATGTGTCGAGGCGCCGGTGCCATGCGCCATAAGAAGGACGGGTCCGGCCCCCATCCGCTGCACATGCCAACGGAACCCGCTGGCGTGAATGAAGAAGCTGGCCTCTCGGTTAGGCCAGTCCTGCCCGTCGCGGTCCCAGTCCAGCCGCCCAGCGGCGAGCGCGCCTGCGCCAGCGCGCGTCGACCGCAGGCAGGAGGACCGCGCCGCGTTCATGAAGCGCGAGCCGACGGGCTGCGCGAGGGGGGTGGGAAACGAGGCGCGTCCACGGGTGAGAAACCTCTTGGAAAATCCCGTTGACTTTACTGTCAATGAGACATGACAGTTGTAAGTGACAATTGTTCATGACACAAGCCCTCCAAGAGGCGCTGTGCCGAACGGGAGAGGCGGGACAAACAATGAAGAACGCCGAGTATTTCGACGAGCAAGCCAAACGGTACGGCGACAATCTCGCCTTCGCCGAAGCCCCCCAGACCCTGGACGGGCTGCTGAACCTGCGCGCGAAGAAAGGACTGGCCCCGACTCTGCGATCGCTCCTGTCGCGCTCGGACGGTCCGCCGCGCGGACAGCCGGTCAGACAGATCCGGCTGGGCACCAGAGGGTCGCCGCTCGCGCTGCGCCAAGCCAATGAAGTGCGACGCCGGCTTCTGGCCGCCCACCCTCTGCTGCTCGAACCCGACTCGGTGGTCATCGTGCCAGTCGCCACCACTGGCGACGTGGTCCGGGACCGCCCCTTGTACGACATCGGCGGCAAGGGGCTCTTCACGAAAGAGCTGGACGACGCGATGGCCGACAATCTGATCGACATCGCCGTCCATTCGCTGAAGGACGTGCCGACCTGGCTCGCCGCCGGGCAAGTCATCGCGGCGATGCTGCCGCGCGAAGATCCTCGCGACTTCCTCTTGACCGCCGACCAGGGCGGCTCGGCCGCCAGACGGATCATGGATCTGCCGCAGGGCTGCGTGGTCGGGTCCTGCTCGCCGCGTCGACAGGCGCAACTGCTGCATCTTCGGCCGGACCTCAAGGTGGTGATGCTGCGCGGCAATGTCGGCACCCGCTTGCGCAAGCTGGCGGACGGCGATTTCGGCGCCACGATCCTCGCCACGGCGGGCCTGAACCGGCTGGAGATGTCGCCGGTCGGCGTTCATATCGATCCGGCGGAAATGCTGCCGGCCGCCGCCCAAGGCGTGATCGGCGTGACCTGCCGCGAAGAAGACGAAGCGATCCGCGCCCTGCTGGATGGGATCAGCGATCCCGCCACCTTCCGCGCCGCCTCCACCGAGCGCGCGATGCTCGACATGTTGGACGGATCCTGCCGCACGCCGATCGGCGGTCTGGCGGTCGAGCGTGAAGGGATGATCACCTTGACCGGCCTGATCGCCCTGCCGGACGGCTCCGCGCTCCATCGCTGCACGCAGACTGGGCCGCGCGGCGACGGCGAGCTTTTGGGCCGCGCGCTCGGCGAGGAGCTGCGTCGCAGAGCTGGCCCGGCCTTCATCCGCGCGGCCGGCTGCGACTGACGAGTCGCAATTCCCGGAATGAAGATCCTCCTCTCCGCGACGCGTTGGGGGGAGGATCTTGTCCTGGCTGACCGAAGCCAGGGAATAATTCCCCAAAAGATAGAATGGGCTTGCTTTCGCAGGGCTGGGTCAAGACCCTCGGCTCTTCCCAGAGCGCGAGAAGCCCCATGCCCCTAAACCACGTCATCGGCGTCGATCACGTCGTCGTCACCGTCCATGATCTTGACCAGGCGGCCCAGCAATGGGCGCAGGCGGGCTTCACCTTGTCGCCGCGCGGGCTGCACAGCGCCCATATCGGCACCGCCAACTACACCAACATTGCCGTACGTTCCTTTGTGGCTGTTTGCCCGGCGGTGCAGGATGAGCGGCAGGACCGTATCGCGGGTCAGCAGCGAAGCGAGCGAGTCGGGTTGTTCGATACCTAGAGTTTCTACCGTGA
>JBMLRS010000812.1:0-5097 GCA_049240905.1 Elsteraceae bacterium | reverse complement strand
CTCTCCTCCGCCGCTCCGAACATGGCGGGCGATTACTTCCTCTACGCGATCGCGGCGGTGCTGCTGGGGATGACGATGTTCGAGGTCGGTCGACCGAACGTGCCCGGCACCCTGTTCGCCGCCTTCGTTTTGAAGATGCTGGGAAATGGGTTGGTTCTGCTTGGCGCGGCCTATTACGTTCAGGACATCGTGCTGGGGATCATCATCATCGGTTCAGTGGCGTTCTCGGCCAGCGTGGTCAAGAAGGCCGCCTTCAAGGTATGACTTCGCAAACTTGACCATCGGGAGGAGCGGCGCATGCGCGGCACAGGAATAAGAATGCTGACCGGGGCTTTGGCCTTGGCGGGTTGGGCGATCGCGGCGACGCCGGCGTCCGCTCTCGACATCGGGGTGATCGGCTTTCAGTTCTCGTCCGAGACGCACGCGCGCGTCGCCAACGCCGCGACCGAGGCGGCGAAAGCGAAGGGCTGGGGCGTCACCCTGCTGAACTCGGAAGGTTCGCTGCCCAAGCACGCCGAGCAGTTCGAAGCGTTGATCGCCAAGAAGGTCGGCGCGATCATCATCGCCATGGGCAAGCCGATCGAGGCCGACGCCCAGTTCAAGGCCGCCAAGACCGCCGGCATTCCGGTGATCACGGTGCAGTCCGGCGCCAGCCCGCACGCGCTGTTCGACATTCAAACCAACGAATACAAGATCGGCGCGGAGGCGGCGCTCTATCTGTTCGGTCAGCTCGGCTATCAGGGCAATATCGTCACCGCGCGCTTCGACCTCAACGCCGCCTCGCGCATCCGCGGCAAGATCCTGGACAGCGTGCTGTCGGAGAACACCAGCGTGAAGGAGCTGGGCAAATTCTCGATGGCGCGGACCCAGAGCTGGCGCGACGACGTGCGCGCCGGGATGCAGGCCTTGCTGCTGCAGAACCAGGGAAAGATCCAAGGCGTCTGGGCGTCCTTCGACGGTCAAGCTTACATCATCGATGATCTGCTGAGGGCGCAGGGCGTGAAGAAGGGCCAGATTCCTCTGGTGTCGATCGACGGCGGCGTCGAATCCTACCGGCGCATCGCCGATCCGGATTCGACCTTCATGGCCACCGTCGCCGTGCCGTTCGAGGAGATGGGACGGATGGCGGTCGACGCGGTCGAGAAGATCGTCGTGCGGAAGCAGCCGGTCAAATCGGTCGCCTCCGGCCCCTATCTCTTCGTCGACTCGGTGCTGGTGGATCAGACCAACGTCGCGAAATTCCTGAAGCCGTGAGTCAGGCGACGGCGCCGCTCATCGCGTTGGAAGGGATCGGCAAGACCTATGGCGCGGTGACCGCGCTGACGGGGATCGATCTTGCTCTCCAGGCGGGCGAAGTCCTGGCGATCTGCGGGGACAACGGCGCCGGGAAGTCTTCGCTGATCAAGATCATGTCCGGCGCGGAGGAGCCGACCTCCGGCGTCATGCGGCTGCGCGGCGAGTCGCAGCGGTTTCGCTCGCCGCATGACGCGCTCACCAAGGGGGTGGCGACCATCTATCAGGATCTCGCTCTGGCTCCGCGGTTGAGCATCGCTCAGAACGTTTTCATGGGCGCGGAGCTGACGCGCGGGATCGGTTTTCTGAAGTTTCTTGATAAAGGCCGCATGGCGCGCGAGGCGAAGGGGTATTTGGCCCGTTTGTCGGTTCAGATCGACGATATGGCGCGGCCGGTCGAACGGCTGTCGGGCGGGCAACGGCAGGCGGTCGCGATTTCTCGGGCGTTGCGTTGGAACGCCGACATCATCATCATGGATGAGCCGACAGCCGCTCTCGGCGTCAAAGAGACGGGTCAGGTGTTGGAGCTGATCCGGCGTTTGGCGGCGGAGGGGCGAACGGTAGTGTTGATCAGTCACAGCATGCGTGACGTGGCGGCCTTGGCCACGCGGATCGTCATCTTAAAGGGCGGCCGGAAAATCATCGACATGCCAAACCAGGGCCTCACCGGCGACGCGATTGGCCATATGATCATGGAAGCTCCGGCGGCATGAGCGGGCAGAAGCGCGCGATCATCATCGACACCGATCCCGGCCAGGACGACGCCGTCGCCATCTGGCTCGCGCTGGCCGCTTCCGCCCAACTCGACGTTCTGGCGGTGACGACGGTCGCCGGCAATGTGCCGTTGGCGCAAAGCACGACCAACGCGCTGCGTCTGTGCGACGCGGCGGGCGTCGCGATGACTCGAATCCACGCAGGCGCGGATCGTCCGCTGCTGGTTCCGCTGGAGACGGCGGAGTTCGTCTGCGGGCCGGACGGTCTGGACGGGGCGGTTGAACTTCCCGAGCCGCGCCGCGCGCCTGACGCCGGCCACGCGGCGCAGGCGATCATCGACATCGTGCGCCGGGCGGGGGCGGGAGAGGTGACGATCTGCGCCCTCGGCCCTTTGACCAACATCGCGCTCGCGTTTCGTCTGGCCCCCGACATCCTCCCTAAGATCCGCGAAGTGGCGCTGATGGGCGGCGCGATGGATCTGGGCAACATCACCCCGGCGGCCGAGTTCAACATCTACGTTGATCCGCACGCCGCCGGCGTCGTGTTCACGGCGGGCGTCCCGATCACGATGTTCGGGCTGCACGTCACGCATGACGTGATCGCCTCGCCGCAGGAGATCGCGGCGATCGCCGCCCTGGGCACCCAGACCTCGAAATCGGTGGTCGGCATGATGACGCGTCGGCGCGCGGGCGGCCTGGGCACGGCGGAGCATCCGCTGCATGACCCCTGCGTCATCGCGCATCTTTTATGGGGCGACCTCTTCGCGGGCCGCGATTGCTTCGTCGAAGTCGAGACCTCGTCCGGCGCCCTGCGCGGCCGCACGACGATCGACTGGAACGGCCGGCTGCAGAAAACGCCGAACGCTCGGGTGATCAATCAGGTAGACGCGCCGGCCTTCTTCAACCGGTTGACCGGGATGCTGGCGAAACTGCCGTGAGCGGATCCCCGCATTTCTGCGAAGCGCTTCTGGCCGAGGCCGAGGCCGCGATCGCGGTCGCGCGCGAGGCGGCGCTGACCGCGGCCCGGCTCCACGCCCGGGCGGAACTGGCGCGGCACATGCGCGCGACCGCCGACAAAGTGCGGGATCGTCCCCGCGCGGAGGCGGTCGCCTTTGTCGTCGACGAGTGGATGAAGGCCTGGGGCCTCGATCAGACCGCCTATCCCAGTTTGACCGAGGAGATGCGCCGCTTCACCGCCGCGTTCTGCGCGGACGAGGGCTTGAAGCAGGCGATGGCGGATCTCGACGCCGCCTTTCACGCAGCGGGCCTTGATCTCGGCGATCAGATGGCCTGGCGCTCGACATGCGCCCATCGCTGGTGGCTGATGGTCAATCCAGCCCCGGCCGGCGCCCCCGCGCAGCCTGCGGTTCCCGCGCATGATTCGGCCCGCGCGATCTGGGAGAGCGGTTGCGCGGCGAAGTGTCGCTGACGATCTGCTTAAGATTTGGCGAGACATGGCGCCAATTTCCGCCCTGCGAAGTCTCCAACTCTGAAGTTTTTCTCCATTCAACGCTGGCCTTCTTCGGCTTCCTCCTTATCTGGGGGATATCTTTCCCTTTTCCGAGGGGCGTGGGCGGCTGATCAGACTGCTTAACCTGCGGTTACAAGAATTCTCGGTTGCAGGGGTTGATGGTTTGCCGTTGAACTATATATCTTATGCAACCAACCCACCGAACGAGGCCACCGTGTCGACGCCATCCAAAGCTCTAGCCCTCTCCGCTCTCGCCCTCGCCGCGATGATCGCGCCTTCCGCAGTCTTCGCCCAGGCGCCGGGAGGCGCGCCAAAGGACTGGGATGTGACCGTGGGCGCGGGGCTCGCGCTGCGGCCAACCTACGAGGGAAGCGACCGCTACGCCGCCTCGCCGCTGCCGATCCTCAACGTCACCTACCGTGACTGGCTTTCCTTGGGCTATGACGGGCTCAGCGCCTATTTGCGGCGAGACGCCCTGCAGGTTGGCGCCGGCCTCACCTACGCCGGAGGCCGCGACGACAAGGAGGACTCCTTCTTTGGCGGCGGCGACAAGCGGTTGCGCGGCATGGGCAAGATCGACGGCGCTTTGGGCGTGCGCGCCTTCGCCAACTATGATCTGAAGCCGATCCGGCTGTCCGCCTCGGTGACCAAGTTCACCGGCGATAAGGATCAGAACGACGGCGTTCTGGTTCAGATCGGCGCGGCCTACCCAGTCCGTGTGTCCGACAAGCTGACCGTCACGCCCAACATCGGCGCGACCTGGGCCGATGAGAACTATATGCAGACCTTCTTCGGCGTGACCTCGCAGCAGGCGTCGCGCTCGCGCTTCAGCCGCTTCAACGCCGAAGCCGGCTTGAAGGACGTGAGCTTTGGCGTGAACGCGAACTACCGTCTCGATCAGAACTGGTTCGTCCGCGGCGGCGTCACCGTGAAGCAGCTGACCAGCGACGCGGCCAAGAGCCCGCTCAGCTTCGCCGACACGCAGGGTCAGTTCATGGCCAGCGTGGGCTATCGCTTCTAGGCTATTGCGTTTTCAACTTAGTCTGAATCACTGAAGGCTGAAAACGCCCGATTCTTTATGAAGTTCTGAACAAGATCGGCTTCGAAGTAAGCCGATCTTGTTCTAGCCGCTTCTAGTTCAGGCTCTTCAACATCGGCCGGATCACCTGCGCCAGATCCTGTTCGGTGATGGGACCGACATGGCGATAGCGGATCCGGCCCGCCTTATCGATCACGAAGGTCTCCGGCAGGCCATAGACGCCCCATTCGATCCCTGCGCGGCGATCGGCGTCGACGCCGATCACGCTGAAGGGATCGCCGAGCGCCCTTAAGAAGGCCTTGGCGTTCTGCGGCGGGTCGGCCTGATTGATCCCGACCAGCCTTACGCCTTCGGACGCCAGGCGATTGAGCTGGGGATGCTCGATCCGGCAAGGTCCGCACCAGGAAGCCCAGAAGTTGACCAGGGTCACGCCGCCCGTGAGCGCCGCGGTGTCGAACCCTTGCTTCCCTTCATGCAGCGGCGGCAGGGTCATCTGCGGCGCGGGCTTGTCGATCAGCATCGACGGGAGCTTCTGAGGGTCCTTCGTCAGACCGATCGCGAAATATCCGGCCAGCACCAGG
>JBMLRS010000811.1:0-3384 GCA_049240905.1 Elsteraceae bacterium | reverse complement strand
AGAGCGCCGTCTCGCGCGAAGGCACCTGCCAATGCGAGGCGATCAACGAGCGGGCGCCTGCGAAAATGAAGGATTCCGCCAGACCGGACAGCGACTCTCCGCCCAGCTCGGAAGCTCCTGCGGTGTTGCAGGCGGACATGACGACCAGATCGGCGTTCAGCTTGAGTTGGGAGATCTCGCTGGTGTCCAACAAGCCGGCGTGCGACGGGCTGGGCGTGAAGATCAGCCCCGGCTTCGTGCGGCACTTCAATTCCCCCGGCAGGATGCCGTGCGTCGCGAAATACAGAATCCGATAGCTTGAAAGATCGCGGCTCTGGAAGCTCGCCGCCGTCGCTTCCCGACCCAGCAAGATATCGCCGCCGCCGAGCGCGCCCGAGACCGCGCGCACTTCGTCCGCGGTGTCCGGCAGGGGCTCCAAGGCGTCGATCATCTCGCGCGGCACGCCGCCGTCCGGCTCGCAGGCGTCCGCCACGGCTCCCGTGCCCGCGCCCTTCGGCCCCGATAGCACGGGATCGCCGACCGCCAACAACATCCGGGCGGCCGCGGTGGACTTGAGCTTGCGAGAGGAGATCAGCGAACCCGCGGAAGGCACGGTGAGCACCGCATGGTCCTTGATCAGCCAAGAGGCGCGCGCGTAGTCCGACCCGCGCTCCGGCTTGGTGACGAACAGGGCCGGCGGCAGCGCCGACAGCGCCCCGCTGGTTATGAAGATCAGGCGGCGCCCGGGCGCCATCGTGTTGGTCAAGCGTCCAAGAAGCTCTTCGTAAAGCTCGTTGGAGACGGCGAGATCGAAGCCGCGCAGTTTGCCGCCGACAGGTTCGAACGCCTGACGCAGCAGCTTGACCTGCTCCACGATCTCCTGCCGCTCCAGCACCACTTCCTGCGCCTCGATCTGATCCTTCTGAACGCCGAAGGTCCAGCCGCCGCGCCGACCGCTCAGCATCAGGATCACCGCCTCATTGGGCTGCAACGCCGCTTGCAGATCTTCCACAGACGGGGATTTCGGGTTCAGCAAAGCCAGAATGTCAGGGAAGCGCTTGCCAAGCTCCTCGCGCCGCGCTTTCGCCTCCGTGTCATGGATGATCCGCTCTTGGCGCAAAGGCTGAAGTTTCGACTCGTCCGGGGCTCCTTGCGCGTAAAGTTCAAGAATGCGGGTCTGGATTTCGTCCCGCTTCCTGAGATTGTCCTGCCAGTCGCGGATCAACGCGCCCGCTTCTGGGTCCTCGACCAAGCGCCGAGAAGCCGCCAACTCCGAGGCGCGCGCAGCCGCCCCCACCGGAACGCGCTGGGCGACGGACAGCATTTCCTTGTAGAAGGCCGGCCTGTCCGCGGCCGAGACGGCGGGCAGCAGCGCGCCCATCGTGTCCAGAACGGCGACCGCCAGATTGTTGCTGATGGTTTTTGGCCGTTCATCCTGCGCGTCGAGGCGGCGCAGACCCTCTCGGAAATAGTCCATCGCCTTGCGGCGACGGGCGGCGGCGATCTCTTTGTCCTTCTCGAAATCCGCGGCGCTGACGATGGCGCGACCCGTCGCCATGAGGGCGGCGGACGCCGCCCCGCCGTTCGGACCGGCCGCCGTGCGGGCGATGTTCCCGGCGCGCTCCGCCTGGGCCACGCTCATCTCGCGTTCGGCGGCGCTGCCGGAGCGCGCGAGCAGCTCGGCGAGCAGCGTGCCCATCGCGGCGTGACGCGCAGGGCGGGCCGCCGCGCCAAGGCGATCAAGCCGCACGACCCCGTCGGACAGCCATTTCCGCGCGGCGTCGACCTCATTCTTGCGCAGCGCCGCGAGCCCGTTGAGGTAATGAAGCTCCAGATCGGTGATGCGCAGCGTCGTCGGCGAGATGTCGGCTTCCACCGAGTTGGAATCCCCCGAGGGGTTCACTGGATCCATGTTCCGGCGCCGCATCTCGCTCTGCACCGCGCGATGGCTCTGCGCCAACAGGTCGGTCGCCTTGTTCCAGTCGGCCGTGGTGTCAGAGCCCGAGGCTTCAAGAACGGCGAGCTGCGCGCGCGCCAGGGCGATCAACACCGGCAAGCGTTGACCGACCTTGGTCTCGTTCAGCCGAGCCGCGCGCTCGACGATGATCTGTCCTTCGCGGGTGCGGCCAAGGTTCGCGACGTCGATCGCCAAACGGATCAGGGATTCCGCGTCCTCCTTCTCGGCGATGATGCTGCGCCAGGCTTCCTCGCCGGCTGCGAAATTTCCGGTCGCGTCGTAAGTTCGGGCGAAATCGACGGCGGTCACCGGCGAACGCGCGCCGGTCGCTGCGTCCACCGCGCCGGACCGCGTCACGGGACCGCGCGCCCCGGCCCCGGCGCAACCCGCGAGCGCGAGCGCCAAGATCAATGCGACGAGCTTCATCCCTCTTCCTCTCCCGATCGTGCGGCGCTCGTTCGACGTCGTGCTTTCCACGGCCAACTCCATCGCCTCTAGTCGGAGTTGTTCGTGATGGTGGCGAGCGACGGGAACGGCGAGTCGACGTTGGGCAACGTGAACTCCGGCGTGACGCCGCTCGGAGGCTGCAGGGTCGCCAAGCCTCGCCCGATCGATTGCCCGGTGGGCTGCTGCGGCGCGATGACTTCGCCGGGAGTGTCGAACTTGGTGCCGCCCGAGGTGCCGGCGACCGGCCCGCCCCCACCGGCCGAGCCGGCCGAGCCGCCCGGACCGGGGCCCGTCGGCAGTGAGGGGCCGCCGCCGAAACCCACGTCGACCGCCGAAACCGTGCGCGTCAGGGTTTGGGGCGACGGGACGTTGCTGCCGGTGGCGCTGGGAAGCGCTTGAATGATCGTCCCGGGGGGCGCGTTATTCACCGCGTTCGTGCGCTGCTGAACCGCGGTCGAGGGGCTCGAGTCTCCTCCGCCGCTTGTCTGCGCGTTCGACTGACCGGCCGGTTGCGAACCCGGGTTCTGGTCCGAAGCGTTCTGCTCGGAATTGTCGCCGTTGTTCGGGCCTGCCCCAGCTTGACCGCCGCCAGGGCCTGAAAAATTCACAGGCGGGATCAAAATCTGAGCGATGATCCTGTCCCTCTGATCGTTCGACGACGGGTCGCCAGTGACGAGCAGGTTGAACGGGTTCGCCGGTCCGCTGGGTGAGCTTGGCGTCGTCGCCTGACTCGCCACCGTCGCCACCGTCGCCGTCGTCGGCGCGACCGTGGGCACGCTGGCCACGGTCGGGATCGTCGCCACGGTCGCAACCGTGGCCACCGTCGCGACGGTGGCCACCGTGGCGACGGTCGGCACGCTCGCGACGGACGGCGTAGAGGCGACGGTCGCCGTCGTGGAGGCCAAGTTGCTGCCGCTGACCGTGATCGAACCAGCGGTCACGTTGATGTAGGCGGGGGGCGCGACCGCCCGCCCGCGGCCGCCGGTGTCGATCGGGTCGAT
>JBMLRS010000810.1:0-5046 GCA_049240905.1 Elsteraceae bacterium | reverse complement strand
CCCGCCACATACCGCTTCGATCCGGAGACCGCCTGGATCCGCCTGAAGCCGCGCAGCGGCGGGCCGCGCTTCCTGAACGTGCTGCAATCGATCGCCGCCTGGCGCGAGACCGAAGCG
Organism: Elsteraceae bacterium; assembly: GCA_049240905.1. GTDB lineage: Bacteria > Pseudomonadota > Alphaproteobacteria > Elsterales > Elsteraceae > JBMLRS01. The sequence continues at coordinate 4,929 of JBMLRS010000810.1, read as the reverse complement.
CAGAACCGGAACATTCCCCGCTCCCGCCTGCTCAAGGACGAGGCGCTGACCGAAATCGCGGCGCAGGTCCCGACCACGATCGCCGAGCTGGCGCGCAGCCGGATGGTCGGCAAGGGCGTGGCCGAGGGCTCGCTGGGTCCCGCGATTCTCGAGGCCGTCGCCCGCGGCCTCGCCAAGCCGGACAGCGAAGCCCCCAGCCTGCCCGAGAAGCCGGAAATGCCGCCCAGCCAGGCGCCCCTGCTGGAGCTGCTGAAAGTGCTGCTGAAACATTGCTGCGAGCAGCATGACGTGGCGCAGAAGCTGGTCGCCACATCCTCGGATCTGGAGGCGATCGCAATCTCGGACTCAGCCGACGTGCTGGCCCTGAAAGGCTGGCGCTACGAGATCTTCGGCCGCGACGCCCTCGCCCTGAAGAACGGCAAGCTCTGGCTCGGCGCCGCCAACGGCAAGGTCAGGCACGTCTATCTGGAGGGGTAGCAGCTACCGCGCGAACAGCGCCTCCACGCCCCGACCGATCGACAGCAGGCGTTTGTCGGCCATCGGCGGGGCGGAGAGCATCAGGCCCACCGGCGCGCTTCCCGGCGTGTGGCAGGGGATGCTGATCGAGCACATGTCCAGCAGATTGCCGACGGTGGTGTTGCGCAGGATCAGCATGTTCCAGCGCGTGAAATCGGCGTCGTCGGCGACTTCGGCCAGAGTCGGCGCGACCACGGCGACCGACGGCATGACCATCGCGTCGAATCCGTCCAACTGGCTCATCACGTTGAGCTGCAGCTGCGAGCGGCGCTGAACGACGTCGATGTAGTCAGCGGCGGTCATGCTGGCCCCACGCTCGACTCGCGCGCGCACGCGCGGATCGTAGCGATCGGCGGCGGCGGCCAGGATCGGCCGATGCCAGGCGTAGGCCTCGGCGGCGGCGAGCCCGCCCTTGGCGTTGATGGAAGGGATGTCGTTCAGATCGGAAAGATTGACCTCAACCAAGGTCGCGCCGGCGCTGGCCAATCGATCCAACGCGGCTTGGAACGCGCTCGCGACCGCCGCGTCGAGCCCGTCCAGCACGAAGTTCTGCGGGACTGCGAGCCGTAGCTGCTTCACCGGAAAAGCCGGCGGCGCATAGATCGGTTCGCCCGCGATGATGGAATCCACAATCGCGCAGCAGGCGACGGTGGTCGCCAACGGACCGATCGAGTCCAGGGACCAGGACAGGGGCGCGGCCCCGTCGGTCGGCACGCGCCGCGCCGTCGGCTTGAACCCCACCAGGCCGCAGAACGCCGCCGGGATGCGCACGGAGCCGCCGGTGTCGGTGCCGATTGAAATCACGCTCATCTGATCCGTCACCGCGACGGCGGCGCCGGAGGAGGAGCCGCCGGGAATGCGGCCGGTCGCGCGGTCCCATGGATTGCGCGGCGTGTCGTAATGCGGGTTGTGACCTATGCCGGAGAAGGCGAATTCGGTCATGTTGGTGGCGCCCAGGATCACCGCGCCGGCGGCGCGCAACCGCGCCACGATCGGGGCGTCGATGGTCGCTGGAGGCGCGTTCGCCAGAGCGACGGAGCCCGCCGTGGTGACCGTGCCCGCCACGTCGAACAGATCCTTGACGGAGATCGGCAAACCGGCCAGCGGCGAGGCGATCAACCCGGCCTTCTTCAGCCGATCGGCGCATTCGGCCTCGGCGCGCGCCTGGTCGTCGAAACGCCGAATGAAGACGCGCTTGCCCTCGCCCTTCGGGTCATTGATGCGGGCGATCGCCGCTTCGGTCAGTTCGACGGAGGTGACTTTGCCGTCGCGGAACTTGGCGGCGTGGGTGGCGACGCTACGCATGCTTAAGAGGCCTCGGACCAGGTGAGAAGTTGACCAGCGCGAAACGGCGTCAGGCCGGAGCCGGGCTCGTCGTCGCGGCCCGGCAGCCAATCCGGCGCGCGCCAAGCGTCGCCGGCCGCCCAGGTGACCGTCTCCTCATTCGCGGGCAAGCCGTAGAAGGCCGGACCGTTCAACGAGGCGAAGCGCTCGAACCGATCGAGCGCTCCTTCCTCAGCGAAGACCTGAAGATAGACGGAGAGAGCGGTGGGCGCGGCGAACACGCCGGCGCAACCGCACGCGGCGAGCTTGTCGCGCTCGGGATGCGGAGCGCTGTCCGTTCCCAGGAAGAAGCGCGAGTCGCCCGATACCGCGGCGGCGCGCAGCGCGTCGCGATGACGGGCGCGCTTGGCGATGGGTAAGCAATAGAGATGCGGGCGAATGCCATGCTCGAAGATGTCGCTGCGGGTCAAAACCAGATGGTGCGGCGTGATCGTCGCCGCAACGTTCTTCGGCCGCGCCATCACGAAATTCACCGCCTCCTGGGTGGTGATATGCTCGAACACGATCTTGAGATCGGGATGGCGCGCGGCGAGCGGCGTCATCACGTCGCCGATGAACACCGCCTCGCGGTCGAAGATGTCGACCGACAGATCGGCGACCTCGCCATGGATCAGCAATTTCATGCCGATTTTCGCCATCCGATCGAACACGCGGTCCAGTCGATTGAGGTCGGTCACGCCGAAATGGGAGTTGGTGGTGGCCTTGGCCGGATAGAGCTTCGCCGCGATCCAGACGCCTTCCGCATAGCCGCGCTCCAACTCGTCCGGATCGCTATTGTCGGTCAGGTACGCGGTCATCAGCGGCTCGAAGGCGACGCCCTTGGGGACCGCCGCCATGATCCGGTCGCGATAGGCGCGGGCGGCGGCGACGTCGGTCACGGGCGGATTCAGGTTGGGCATCACGATGGCGCGGCCGAAGTGACGCGCGGTCCAAGGAACCACGGAAGCCAGCATGGCCCCGTCGCGGAAATGCACATGCCAATCGTCGGGGCGGCGGAACGTCAGGGAAGTGGTCATGCGGGAGCTGGCTCAACTGTGGCTGCGGCTGACGCAATATGCGCCGCAGAGGATCAAGCCAGCCCCGAGCGCGTGTGGCAAGCTGACAGTCTCGCCCAGGGCGATCACCGCGGCCGACATCATCGCGACGAAGGTCAGCCCCAGGAAGATCGGGTAGGCGATGGAGAGCTGATTGCGCGCCATCACCGCCATCCCGATCGCCAAGCCGAAGAAATAGACGAAGCCGGAACCGGCGATGCCGATCAGTCGATCCAGGGGAATCGACAGCGGATCGGTCACGGTCACGCCGATCAGGGCCTTTTTCAGGAAGGTCAGGCCGAAGGCGCAGACCAGCGCGCCGAAGACGCTGAGGAGGACGTCGAAGCGTTTCATCAGCTGACCGAGACCAGCCAGACGCCGGCGCCGATCAAGGCCATGCCCGCCGTCTTCCAGCGATCGACCGGCTCGCGGAAGAACAAGGAGCCCAGCACGGCGGCGGTGGCGAGGTTGATTCCCATCGCCAAAGGCACCAGAACCGCCATGTCCGCGCGCGACAGCAGATAAGCCAAAAGCCCGAACTGTCCGGTCAGCAAAATTCCAGCGGCGACCGATCGCCACAGGGCCGGCCGCCACTCCCGTCGTTGAATTCGGCTGATCGCGGCCTTCGCCAGCGCGGCGGCGGACGTGCCGGCGACGGCGTAAATCACATAGACCGGCAGGTCGCTGATCACGGGAGACCTCGAAACTGGGGATCGCGCTCCCCACTTGGGCCGATAACTTAGGACTTCGCGCCGAGCCATTGCACGTTACAAAGAGTTTGGGAGCCGTCATGCGGGAGTTGGGTTGTGGATGAAACGATCGCCGTAGTGCGAGACTGGTTGATCGCGCACGCCGATTGGATCGGACCGGTGGTTGCGGTGACCGCCTTTGGGGAATCCCTGCCAATCATTGGCGTGGCGCTGCCGGGATCCACCTTCCTGATGGCGGCGGGCACCTTGATCCCGATGGGCGTGGTCGACGCCTGGTCCTTGATGGCTTGGGTCGTGCCCGGCGCGATCCTGGGCGACGCGCTGGCCTACTGGCTGGGCAGTCGCTTCGGGCAAAAGATCCTCGGCATGTGGCCGATGCGAAACCACCCGGAGCTGATCGAGCAGGGCTATCGCTTCTTCAAGCGCTGGGGCACGACGAGCGTGTTCTTGGGTCGGTTCTCCGGCCCCGTGCGCTCCACCATGCCGCTGCTCGCGGGCATGATGGCGATGCCTAAAGGCAAGTTCATGGTCGCCAACGTGGCCTCGGCGCTCGCCTGGGCCCCCTTCTTGATGAGCCCCGGCTTTCTGATCGCGGCCAGCGCCAAATGGATGGAGACGGCGACCCCGCTGGAGAAGCTGTTGGGCGGCTTGGTCCTGCTCAACCTCGCTGTCGGCGGGTTTTTCCTCTGGCGCTGGAATCAAAGGCGCTTGGCGCGTCAGGCGTTGGCGGAGCCAGCGCCAGATTCAAAAATTACGAAAGATTAAGTGTCGGGTTTAGGCGCCGCCTGACAGGTTTGGCCTCACGCCCCGGGACAAGAGGCAAGACGGCGATCGGCGCCGTCAGCAGCCCCGGGGAGCGTTACGTGGAGCCTGTCCCAGTGAGCGCCATTCTGTTGCCGACCGAGACCACCCGCCTGAGCCAGATGCCCACCCCTCTGGTCGCGGACAATGACGTCGCTCGCGAGACGCTCTATTTCGCTCGGCCCAGCGCGCAATATCGCCGCCACCAGATCGAGATCGACGCCGCGATGCAGCGCGTGCTCGACGGCCATGTCTACATCATGGGCGAGGAAGTGAAGGCCTTCGAGGCGGAGTTCGCGGCCTGGACCGGCGCCAAATTCGGCATCGCCGTCGCCAACGGCACGGACGCCCTGCATCTCTCGCTGCGCGCCCTTGGGATCGGCGTCGGCGATGAGGTGATCACCACCTCACACACCGCCGTCGCCTCGATCGCCGCGATCGAGATGTCCGGCGCCACCCCGATCATGGTCGACATCACCGCCGACCGGTACTGCCTGGATCCGGAGATGGTCGCCCGCGCGATC
>JBMLRS010000809.1:0-2398 GCA_049240905.1 Elsteraceae bacterium | reverse complement strand
CTCGCCCTCGCGCGACAATCCGTCCTGCGCGCCATAGTCAACCCTGATCCGCGGGCAGTTCGCTCCAAAAGCGCCGCCCGCGCCCCCCCTCTAGAGCAGGATCCGCTTAACTTGAAGCGGATTCTGCTCATAACCTATTGAAAAAGCGCGCGTTTTCAGATTTTCGCGATTTAGATTAAGTTGAAAACGCGCTCAGCGATCGGAGGCGTCGATTATGCCCAACGCAGTCGAGCTAACGGATGTCGGGCGACGGTTCGGCGCCCTGCACGCCGTGAAGAGCGTCACGTTGCTGATCCCAACCGGACAGCGGCACTCTGTGCTGGGTCCGAACGGCGCAGGCAAGACCACTTTGTTCAATCTCGTCTGCGGCGATTTCCCCCCGACATCCGGACGGGTCGTGGTCTTCGGTGAGGATATCACCTCCCTGCCGCCGCATAGGCGCGCGCGCGTCGGCATCGGCCGCACTTATCAGACCTCGCTGCTTTTCAACGGACTGACCGTTCTGGACAATCTCTTCGTCGCTGTTCGCGGCGCGCGGCCGGGCCGTTTCTCATTACGCGCGCCACGACAGGGCGACGCTGATGTTCGGGTGGCTCAGGGGCTCGCCGATCGGGTGCGGTTGACCCACCTTTTGAGCCGCACGGTTAACGAACTTTCGCACGGCCAGCGCCGCCAACTCGAGGTCGGGATGGCGCTGGCCTGTTCGCCGCGCCTGCTCATGCTGGATGAACCGGCGGCGGGACTTTCCCCGGCGGAGCGCCCCGAGCTCAGCGCTCTCTTGCGCGATCTGCCGCGCGATCTGTCCCTGATTCTGATCGAGCATGACATGGACGTGGCTCTGCCGATCTCCGACCTCGTCACCGTCATGAAGGATGGCGAGATCGTCGTGCAGGACACGCCCGACCGGATCGCCGACAATCCCGTCGTCAATGAAATCTACCTGGGCCGCCGCCATGCATGAGGATGGAATGCTCGAAATCGCCGGGATCGACGTGCATTACGGCCGCGCCCATGTGCTGCAGGGCGTGTCGTTGAAACTCGGCTTGGCGCCGGTCGCCGTGATCGGCCGCAACGGCATGGGCAAGACCACCTTATGCCAGTCGATCATGGGATTGATTGCGCCGACGTCAGGCTCGATCCGCTTCGGCGGCGTCGAAATCATCCGCAAACCCTCCCACAAGATCGCGCGGCTCGGTCTCGCGATCGTGCCACAGGGACGACGCTGCTTCCCGTCCCTGACCGTCGATGAGCATCTACGCCTGGTGGATAGGGGCCGCGGCCAGGCCTGGACGATAGACCGGGTCTACGCGACCTTCCCGAGGCTGGCCGAGCGCAAGAAGAATGGCGGAACGCAGTTGTCGGGCGGCGAGCAACAGATGTTGGCCATCGCGCGCGCGCTGCTGACCAATCCGCGCTACGTCATCATGGACGAGCCCTCCGAGGGGCTCGCGCCAGTCATCGTCGAACATCTCATCGACGTGCTCAAGGCGCTTCACAAGGACGGGATCGGCCTCCTGCTCGTCGAGCAAAAACTCGCCATGGCGGCGGCGGTCTGCGATCAGGTGGCGATCATGGTCAACGGCCGCATTGCGACGACAATGTCGGCGAGCGACATAATGTCTAATGAAACTGAACAACGTCGCTATCTCGGCGTCGCGTCGTCCGAACAGCATTGACCCGAGCCCGGCCCAGCGCACAGGCGCCGTTCAATGGTAGCCCTAGTGGCTAAACCGCTGATCTAATTGCGCGAATAGGATTTTTGGTTGCGGGGACCCGATTCCATATTCTCCGAATAACTGGACGCATTCCGATCCGAAGCCTTTTGCATCAGGTGCGTCATCCTTAAGCTATAAACCTCGAGCATGCTGATTGAAGAGATCTAAGAAAGATCATATCAATTTACCTTGAGGGAGAAAAACATGTCGGAAGCCTATCGTAAAATTTATGACGTCATTCAAGACGAAATCAAGGAACTCGAAATCCTCAAAATCCAGATCGAGATGTTCAAGGAGAAGGAGGCTCAGGTCCAACAAGTTCTTGCAGCCAAAACCGCGCTCGTCACCCAGTTGACGCAAGTGATCCCCGAGCATGACCTTGCCGATCTGAACGCCCGCAATCGTCGCATTGGACGCGCGCCGAACGCGCTGCAGCCCCGGATCATCGCGTTTCTGCGGACGAACGGGAAGTCGAGCGTCAATCAGATATACGAGGGCGCCTCGCTCGCGAAGCACGGCATGGATGCAACGATGAAGCTCTATCCTGTTCTCCATACGATGGCGAAGGATCGGCTGATTACGAAGATCGACGGCAAGTATGTCGCGGGCTCGACTGCTGGCGGCGCTGCGGTTGATGACGAGAATGAAAAACCTGACGAAGGAATTGAACCCAGCGAAGGCGA
>JBMLRS010000808.1:2024-4684 GCA_049240905.1 Elsteraceae bacterium | reverse complement strand
GGTCGCTCAGCTGGTCGGTGGGTTTCATCGTCACGCGCCGATTGGGCATGAAAGACCCGGTTCTGACCACCAGCCTGATCTCCACCGTCGCTGGCGCGATCACCTTGACCTTCACGCTGCCCTTCGTATGGCAGCCGGTCGCTTGGGAGATCTGGGCGGCGGTCATCCTGTTCGCGATGGTCAATCTAGTCGCGCAGACCATGCTGATCACCGCGACCATCCGCGCGGAGGCCTCGTTGCTGGCCCCTTTCACTTATGTCCAAATGGTCGGCGCGGTCGGGCTTGGTTATCTGATCTTTGGCGATCTGCCCGATCAATGGACCTGGATCGGATCGGCGATCGTGATCGGCAGCGGCCTTTATGTCTGGCGGCGCGAGCGGATCCGCGCGCGCGAACGGAGGATGCAGCATGGGTGAGGCGAAGTCTTTTCTGGCGCGTTACGGGCTGAAGCGGCGGATCAACGCCGCGGGCCCCTTGACGCGGCTGGGCGGCATCCTGATGGAGGAGCATGTGCTGGACGCGATGCGCGAAGCCGCGCGCTGCTCCTTCGACATGCCGGAGCTGCAGGCCAAGGCCGGCGCCGTGATCGCCCGCCATTGCGGCGCGGAGGCGGCGATGGTCACCACCGGGGCATCGGCGGGCCTGACCTTGGGAACCGCCGCCTGCCTCGCCGGTTTCAGCGCCGCCCGCATGGACCGGCTGCCGGACACCAGCGGCATGCCCAACGTCGTGCTGATGGCCCGGCCGCACCGCAACGGCTACGACCATGCGATTCGCGTCGCCGGCGCGGTGATCCGCGACGTCGGCTTCGACGATCGCCACGCCGGCAGCGGCATCCGCAGCGTCGAGCCCTGGGAATATGAGGCCGCGATCGGGCCGGAGACGGTCGCCATCGCCTACACCGTGACCATGGCGAACGCCGCCGATCTGCCGGCGGTCTGCGCGCTGGCCAAGAAACATGGGCTGCCGGTGATCGTCGACGCGGCGGCTCAATTGCCGCCGGCCGCAAATCTGAAGCGCTTCACCGCGATGGGCGCGGATCTGGTGGTCTTCAGCGGCGGCAAGGCGATCGGCGGACCGCAGGCGACGGGCATCCTGACGGGACGGCGCGATCTGATCGCCTCCGCCTTGCTTCAGCAACAGGACATGGATGTGAACCCGCTCTATTGGGCGCCGCCGGGCAGCCTGGCGACGCGCGATCAGATCGTCGGCATTCCGCATCATGGGCTCGGCCGGGGCTTCAAGGCGGGCAGGGAGGAGATCGTCGGGCTGCTGGCGGCGTTGGACGCGTTCGTCGCGCGCGACGAGACCGCCTGGATCGCCTCGCTGAACCGCCGCCTCAAGGCGATCGGCGATCGGATCGCCGGCGCCACGCCGATCCAGGCGCGTCCGATCGATCATGGCGACGGCCGCCCGCCGGAGCTGCATCTGATCTTCGGCGGCCATAACGGCCTGACCGCCTTCGCCGCCGCCGAGAAACTGCGCGCGATGGATCCCGCGATCCATCTGGCGGAGGACGGCATGGCCGAGGGCCGCCTGACCATCAAGCTGTTGGCGATGCCCGAATCCGACGACGCCTATCTCGCCGATTCGATTGTCTCGCTGATCTAGGAAACTGCGGCGCGCCGTCGCTGGCGCGCGATTTGCTGATCAATCAGCGGCGCTGGGTTGGCTGGGGGACCAGGACTCGAACCTGGATAAACGGAGTCAGAGTCCGTTGTCCTACCATTAGACGATCCCCCATGAAAAAAGAGGCCGGCCAACCGAGGCGTAGGCGTGTAGCATAGCGTCGCGCGGTCGTAAACGTATCGATCGCGCCTATCTGAAAAAGGATGATGAAGTTTCGAACATGAGCGCGGTCCTGAGCCACAGCGAGACGAACGGACGCCGCGACGAGCGGCGGTCGCTGTTCGCCGCCCTGGATCTGGGCAGCAACAATTGCCGTCTGCTCCTGGCGGAGCCGCGCGCGGGCGGATTCGCCGTGGTGGACGCGTTCTCGCGCATGGTCCGGTTGGCCGAGGGGCTGGAGCAGACCGGCGATCTGAACGAGCTGGCGATCGAGCGCGCGATCACGGCCTTGCGGATCTGCGCCGCCAAGATGCGGCTGCATCGGCCGACCCGGGCGCGCGTCGTGGCGACCGAGGCCTGCCGGCGCGCGCGCAACGGCGCGGCTTTCGTTGACCGCGTCGCCAAGGAAGTGGGGCTGGAGATCGAGATCATCACCCCGATCGAAGAATCGCTGCTGGCGATGGGCGGCTGCACGGCGCTGCTGAAGCATGACCGGCCGCAGGCGTTGATGTTCGACATCGGCGGCGGCTCGACCGAGATTCTGTGGATCGATCAGCCCAAGGGCGGACCGCCGGTGGTGCGCGCGGGGCTGTCGGCCCCGGTCGGCGTGGTCGGTCTGGTCGATCGATTCGGCGAGAAGACGGCGACGCTCGAGGGTTATCTGATGATGCGCCGCTATGTGATGGACGTGCTCAGCCCGTTCGAGGAGCAGCATGGCGTGGCCGACGCGATCGCGGACGGGCAGGTGCAGATGCTCGGCGCCTCGGCCGTGGCGCACTTGCGCTCCTACCCGGCGTCAAAGCGCATGTACGCCGTGTCCATGCTAGTGAGTCAGCTGCTGCAGAGCCCCTGCGTCGATCGGTCGCGGGACG
>JBMLRS010000808.1:0-2014 GCA_049240905.1 Elsteraceae bacterium | reverse complement strand
GCGCGTCCGGCACCGTCACCACTCTGGCGGCGATCTGCCAGGGGTTGCCGCGCTATGACCGCACCCGCGTCGATGGGCTTGACGTGCGCAGCGCCGATCTGGCCAAGGTCTCTCGCCGGTTGATCGCGATGACCGTCGCCGAACGGGAGGCCGCGCCCTGCATTGGCCGGTCGCGCGCTGAGCTCATGGTCGCAGGCTGCGCGATCCTGGACGCCATCCTGGATCTGTGGCCGGCTGAGCGCGTCACCGTCGCCGATCGCGGCGTGCGCGAAGGAATTTTACTCGGCCTGATGGGCTTCGCCCTGCCGATCACCGACGGGGCCTGCTGGATGCGTCCGCTCCCCACCGCTTGCGAGATGACGGAATGACCAAGTTGACGCGCGCCCCGGCCGTCCGGGTGCGCGCCAAGAAGGCCCGGAGCGAATCTTCCCGTCGCTGGCTCGAACGACAATTGAACGATCCCTATGTCGTTGAGGCCAAGCGCCAGGGCTGGCGCTCCCGCGCGGCGTTCAAGCTGCTGGAGCTCGACGACCAGGTGAAGCTGCTGAAGCCGGGCCAGCGCGTGGTCGATCTGGGCGCGGCTCCCGGCGGTTGGACCCAGGTCGCTGTGGCGCGCACCGGCGCCGACAAGGGGAAGGGCAAGGTCGTCGGCATCGACATCCTGGCCGCCCCACCGATTCCAGGCGCGGAATTGCTGCAAGGCGATTTTCTGGATCCGGACATGCCGCGCCGTCTGGCCGAGCTTTTGGGCGGCCCGGCGGACATCGTGCTTTCGGACATGGCTGCCCCGACGACAGGACATGCCAGAACCGATCACCTGCGCGTGATGGGCTTGTGCGAAGCGGCGGCGGAGTTCGCGGAGACGGTGCTGGCGCCAGGCGGCGCTTTTCTTGCGAAGGTATTTCAAGGCGGTACGGAGCAAACCCTGCTCGCCAGCTTGAAGAAGCGTTTCACCACCGTGAAGCATGTCAAGCCGCCCGCCAGCCGCACTGACTCGCCGGAAGTCTATGTCATCGCGACCGGCTTTCGGCCTGTTTCGCCGACGGAGTGAATCTCGGCTCTCGCCTTTCCGCGTGGTTTACGCCATGTAAGGGCGAACCTTTCGCTCAGGTGAGAAAACATGATCCGCGAAGCGTTCACCTTCGACGACGTATTGCTCGTACCCGCCGCCTCCGACGTCATGCCGGGGCAGGTCAACACATCCACCCGCCTCACCAAGACCATCCGGCTGGGCATTCCCTTGCTCTCCGCCGCGATGGACACGGTCACGGAGAGCGCGCTGGCGATCGCCATGGCGCAGGCCGGCGGCCTCGGCGTGATCCACCGCAACATGTCGCCCGAGCGGCAGAGCGCTGAGGTTCGCAAGGTCAAGAAATTCGAATCCGGCATGGTCATCGATCCCGTGACCATCCATCCCGATCAGACCCTGTCGGAGGCGTTGGCCCTGATGGCGGAGCATCACATTTCCGGCGTGCCGGTCGTGGAGCGCGAAACCCGCAAGCTGGTCGGCATCCTCACCCATCGCGACGTGCGCTTCGCCACCCAGCGCGATCAGCCGGTCTCCGAACTGATGACCCATGAACGGCTGATCACCGTGCGCGAAAGCGTGGAGCCGGAAGAAGCCAAGCGGATCCTGCACCAGCATCGCATCGAGAAGCTGCTTGTGGTCGACGACGCCTATCGCTGCACCGGTTTGGTGACGGTGAAGGACATCGAGAAATCTCAGAAGCACCCGACCGCCGTGAAGGACGAGAAGGGCCGCCTGCGCGTGGGCGCCGCGACCGGGACCGGCGACGAAAGCGTGGAGCGCGCTCAAGCGCTATTCGACGCCGAGGTCGACGTGATCGTGGTGGACACCGCGCACGGCCATTCCGGCCGGGTGCTGGACACGGTTCAGCGCATCCGCCGCCTGTCCAACTGCAGCCAGGTGGTCGCCGGCAATGTGGCGACCGCCGCCGCCGCCAAGGCGCTGATGGACGCCGGCGCGGACGCGGTGAAGGTCGGCATCGGACCG
>JBMLRS010000807.1:10138-15858 GCA_049240905.1 Elsteraceae bacterium | reverse complement strand
CAGCGCGTCCGCCGGGGCGGCCTCCAGACTGCGGCTGGCGACCGCGCGCAGCAGATCGTCGCCGACGGCGTGGCCGAGGCTGTCGTTGATCTCCTTGAACTGATCGAGATCGAGCAGCAGAAGCCCTACCGGCGCGCCGGCTTCGAACTTTTCCTCCAGGGTCTTGGTCAGCAGGCGGCGGTTGGCCAGATCGGTCAGGCTGTCGTGATCGGCGAGATAGCGGGCGCGTTGGCGGCGGCGGATCTCCTCCGCCAGGATCTCGGCGCGCTCGGCCTCCAGTTCGGCGAGCTGTAGGCTGCTTTCCTTATAGCGTTGGGCGGCGTGGGCCATCGCGCCGATTTCGTCGGTCGCGCTCAGCTCCGGCACCTGCACTTCCAGCCGCCGCTCGGCCAGCGCGATCAGCGCGGCGCGCACCCCGTCGAACCGTCGGAACGCCCGGCGCAGCGCCAAGGACAGGGCGATCAGCAGCAGCAGCGCGATCGGCAGGCTGACCCAGGCCAGCCGCTGGACGATATGGCCGGCCCAGGAATCGAAATTCACTTGCGGGCCATAGGCCACGAACATGCCGGCGAACTGGCCGTCGCGGGTCAGGATCGGCTCGTAATGGACATACCAATGGTCGCCGTCGATCTCCTCGTCCCGGAAGGTCGCCGCGGGCGTCGCCATGAGCGCGCGATAGACGTTGGCGGCGGCGTCGTCACGCCAGGCCATGCGGCCGCCGCGCTCGGCGGCGGGCCGACTGCTGGCGACCAGCGCCCCGCCGACATAAACGTCGATGATCGCGCCGGTGATCTCCGCCGCGCGGACCAGCGCCGCGTCGTCCGCGATCGTCCGGCCAACGACGGGATCCAGGATCAAGCCCGGGCCGGGTTGACCGACAACGCCGGCCGCGACGTCCACGACCTGATCGAGACGCAGCCGCGCTTCGTCGCGAAACATGGCGACCAGACTGACGTTGGCCGCCAGCAGTTGGATCGCCACCGCCGCGATGAAGCCGATCGCCAATCCCGCCGTGATGCGGAACCGAACGGTGCTGCGGGAATTCAGTGACGCCATGCCGTGCAATACGCTCGCGAGCGAGAAAGGTTACTGGTTGGCGAGGCTCACCAGCGTCGCCGCCAGCACCCGCGCGCCGGCGGCCAGATCGGCGGGGGTCGCGTTCTCCGCCTCGTTATGGCTGAGGCCGCGCTCGCAGGGCACGAAGATCATGCCGGTCGGGCAGACCCGCGCCAGCATCATCGCGTCATGCCCGGCGCCGGAGATCATGCGCATTTGCGGCAGGCCCAGTTCCGTCGCCGCCCGCTCCACCAGATCCGGCACATGGTTGGTGAAGGGGGTCGGGGCCACGAAGGACGTCTCTTCCGCCTGGACTTCGCAGGGGCCGGCCTCCGCCGCGCAGATCCCGGCGACCTGATCGCCCAGCTTGTGGAGCACCTCGGGATCCGGATGGCGGAAATCGATGGAGAATTCGGCGTAGCCGGGCACCACGGCCATGGCGTCCGGCTTCACCCTGAAGCGGCCGACAGTGAAGCGCACGCGATCCTCCGGATCGAAGAAATGCCGATCGAGCGCCTGCACCATGCGGGTGGCGGCCTGCAGCGCGTCCTTGCGGCGCGTGCGGTTGGTGGTGCCGGCGTGGGCGTCCTCGCCCAGCACGCGGATCATCCAGCGGCGCGAGCCCTGGATCGCGGTCACCACGCCGATGGTCTTGCCCAGATCCTCCAGGATCGGGCCCTGCTCGATATGCGCCTCCACGAAGGCGTGAACCGGCACGCCCAGCCTGCGCGCGCCGACGCCGGGCAGCTTCGCCCTGGTGCCCTCCAACGCCTGGGCGACGGTGACGCCGTCATCATCGGTCATCGCCAGAATGTCCGGCAGCAGCTTCGCGCCGACGAAGGCGGCGGAGCCCATCACGCCCAGCGGGAAGCGCGCCCCGCCCTCCTCGCAGGTCCACACCACGGCCTCGATCGCGCGTCGGGTCTGCGCCCCGGATTGATGGATCGCCTCCAGCGCCTCGCAGGCCGCCAGCACGCCATAGGCGCCGTCGAAGCGCCCGCCGCTCGGCTGGGTGTCGGTGTGGCTGCCGCTCATCACCGGCGGGAGGTTGGGATCGCTCCCCTCGCGGCGGATGAACAGATTGCCGATCGGATCCAGATAGGCCGTGAAGCCCAGGCTCTCGCCCCAGGCGACCAGATCGGCCCGCGCCTGATTGTCGAGATCGGTGAGGGCCAGGCGCTTCACGCCGCCCGCCGGGGTCAAACCCAGCCGGGCGAGATCGACATGCCGCTTCCATAACCGCGCTTCATCGACTTTTTCGGCGACCTGCTGAGACATCGGACCATCCAAATCGGGGCGCCTGCGCGCGTTTAACCAGTTCTCCCCATCCTTGTACGGCGCGAGGTCGCCCTCAAAGGGAAAATCATTGTTTACCCTTCGCCAAGCCTGCGGGCGATCGTCGCGATCTGCCGGCGCAGCCACTGGTCGGCCGGGCGCTGCTGGTTGCGGCGATGGAACACGGCGGAAAGCCGCGTGTGGCCGATCGCCAAAGGCGTGGGAAAGAGCTTAAGCCCAAAGGCTTCGGCCAGCGGCTTGGCGGAGCGTTCGGACAGGGTGCAGAGCAGGTCGCTGTCGCGCAGCATCGGACCGACCACGGCGAAATGCGAGGCGATCACAGAGAGGCGGCGGCTGCGTCCCAGTTCATCGAGCGCCCAATCGACCGCGCCGCGCGGTCCGCCGGTGTTCGAGACCAGGAGATGCGGATAGGAGAGATAGGCGTCCAGATCCGGCTCAGAATTCGCCAGGATCGGATGGCCGGGGTCGCACATGCTGACGAAGCGTTCGCCCAAGAGGAATGTGCGCACGAAGGGCGCGGCCGGCTCCGGCAGCACGCCAAGGGCCAGCATCACCGCGTCGCTCTCCAGCAGATCGAAGGCGTTGGTGCGGTCGGCGTGGCGGATTGTGAGGTCGACGCCCGGGGCGAGCCGCCGCAGATCGCGCAGCAGATGCGGCGCCAGCACGAACTCAGCGTAGTCGGACATGCCGATCGCGAAGCGATGCTGGGCCGTCGCCGGATCGAAGGCGCAATTGAGCGTCAGGAGGGATTCGACCTGGGCCAGGGTCTGCTTGATCGGCTCGGCGATCTGGTTGGCGAGCGCCGTCGGCTCCACGCCGCGCGGGGTGCGCAGGAACAGGTCGTCCTTGAAGGTGTCCCTGAGCCGGGCCAGGGCGTTGCTGACGGCGGACTGGGTCAGGCCCATCTGCGCGGCCGCGCGCGAGACGTTCCGCTCCTGATAGATCAGGGCGAAGACGCGCAGCAGATTGAGGTCGATCCGGGAGAAAACCATCCCATGATATTCATCAAATCGATCACAGATATCAATATAATCCGCTGGAATGATGGATCTTCCAACCGCATCTTCGCGTTCATCAAGGGCGCCGAAAGCGACGCCCGCCTCGAACCGGAGAAGACTTCAATGCGTAACGAAGCGCAAAACGTCGCCTACGCCGCCCTCGTCCTGCGGGTCGCGCTCGGCGCCATGTTCCTCGCCCACGGCCTTTTGAAAGTGTTCGTGTTCACCATCCCCGGCACGGTCGGTTACTTCCAGTCGATCGGCTATCCCGGCTTCTTCGCCTATCTCGTGATCCTCGCGGAGGTCGCAGGCGGCGCCGCCCTGATCGCCGGCGTCTACGCCCGCTATGTGGCGCTGGCGTTGGTCCCGGTGCTGGTCGGCGCGACGCTGCAGCATCTTCCCAACGGCTGGTTGTTCGCGAACACGAAGGGCGGTTGGGAGTTTCCGGCCTTCTGGACCGTGACCCTGGTGGTGCAGGGTCTGATCGGCGACGGGGCCTACGCCCTGAAGCCGTCCCGCCCGATCCAGGCGGCAGCCCAGCCGGCTTAACCAGACGACCCGACTTGACCTAAACTTCCCCCCAGCTTTCAGGAACTGACGCCATGGCCAAGCAAGACGCTCTCTTCGTCTCTCACGGATCGCCGATGCTGGCGCTCCAGGACGGTCCGGCGCATCAGTTCCTGAAAGGACTGGAGCGCAAGCTGGACGGGGCGACCGGGATCCTGGTCGCCTCCGCCCATTGGGAGACGGCGGGGATCGAGATCTCCAGCGCGGATCACCCGGAAACCATTCATGACTTCGGCGGCTTCCCTCGCCCGCTTTATGAGATGCGCTACCCGGCGCCCGGCGCCCCGGATCTGGCGCGCCGGGCGCAGGCGGCTCTGGCCGAGGCGGGCTTGACCGCGACGCTCAATCCCAGCCGAGGGTTGGACCATGGCGCCTGGGTGCCGCTGCGGCTGATGCGGCCCGCCGCCGACATTCCGGTCGCGCAGATATCGATCCAGCCCTACAGAAGCCCTGCGCATCACCTCGCGGTCGGGGCCGCGCTCGCCAAACTGCGCGACGAAGGTGCGCTGATCCTGGGGTCTGGCGCGATCACCCATAATCTGCGCGAGTTCCGCGGGCAGGGCCCGGACGCGCCGGCCGCCCCTTGGGCGGCGACCTTCGCGGCCTGGGTCGCGGCGAAGGCCGAGGCGGGCGATCTCGACGCCCTGGCCGATTTCGAAGCCGAAGCGCCGGAGGCCGTGCGCAACCATCCCTCTACCGAACATTTCCTGCCGCTGTTCGTGGCGCTGGGCGCCCGGTCGAAAGGCGGGGCGATCGAGCGGCTGCATGAAAGTTTCACCTATGGCGTCTTGTCGATGGACGCCTACGCGGCGCATTAAGGGGCATGTCGCGCTTCGCCAAACTCGCCGAGACGATCCCCCTGCTGCTGTTGAGCGCCGGGGTGATCGCCCTGTTCAACGGGATCCTGCAGCTCTTCGTCTGGCTGTCCAGCGAGGACGGTTCGGTCGCTTTCGATCTCGCCTTGCCGGAGATCGGCCTGATCACGATCGACCCCGCGCGGCTGTGGCCTTGGCTGTTGATCTGCGGGGCCGCGCTGTTCATGGCCGGGATGACGACGCGTCGCTGAAAAAGGCGCGCAGGGCGGTCAGCTTTCCGCGGAAATCCTCCCCCGCCTCCCAACGCCGGACAAGTAACGCCGCCACGTCCCGTGGGCTCGCGTCGCTCGGCGGCTCTGGGCTTTCCTGACACAGCAGAAGCGACGGGGGCGGCGTCACCCGCTCCAGCCGACTCTCCACCAGCAGACGCGGCGCCGGTTCGGCGCAGCCGATCAAGAGCGCCGTTGAGCACAGGAGCGACGGGGCCGTCATCTTGCGCAGGGGCATGGCGAATTCCTTCCCGTATGGTTTGGGCCTGACGCGCCCGCGCCGCACCGCGACTGGCGTCGGCCGCCTGCAAGGCGGTCAAGCGCGCCTGCTCGGCGCGCAGTTGCTCCAGCGACGCGGCGAGGCTGGCGTTCGCCTTGGCCGCCTGTTCGATCTGGCTCTGGCTGGCGGCGAGTTGAGCGGTCAGGTCGCGCCGCTCCACCCGTTCAAGCGACGCCCAACCGAGCGCGACGACGACGAGCGCGCCAAGGCCGATCCATACAATGACCCGCCATTGGCCGAGCAGCGCGATCATGGCGCGTCCTCCAGCGCCGCGGCGCGTTCGTACACCGCGTCGGAGTACCACCAGGGGCCGCGGCCGAATGGAACGGGATCGCCGCACTCGATCCGCACCGTCGCCTTCGCCAGCGCCACGCGGAAGCCGCGCTCGTCCGGAGGCAAGGGGTCGTCAGGCGTGATCGTGACGCCCAGCAGCGCGGAG
>JBMLRS010000807.1:0-10128 GCA_049240905.1 Elsteraceae bacterium | reverse complement strand
CATCCGCGCGACGCTGGCCGCGTAGGTCGCCACGTCATTGCCATCCGACGCGGGCGCGAAGGCCGCCTTGATCTTGGCGATGGTGTCGAGCCCACGTCGGCGCTTGTTCCGGCAATCGCGGATCAGGGCGCGTATGCCGAACTCAGGCGAAACGAAGCGGCTATAGCTGCCCATCTCGTCGCGTGGATCCGGCGTTTTCCCGGTGTCGGGCGGAAGTTCGCCGCGCCACCGCTCCCTGGTCAGAGGGCGCAGATTGCCGGGATTATTGTTCCTGATCCCTCGCGGCAGGTCGGTCATGGATCGGCTCCGTCAGGGTTTGAGGGTGATTTTGCGAACATCCTCGCGCAGGAGGCGCAGTTCGGTGCGCAGCTCGGACAGGGCGATGCGGGTTTCAGCCAACACCGCGCCGACCGCGAGATCCGCCGTCTCGAGCAGCGCCAATCGACGCTCCGCCTCGGTCTGACGGCGCTCGATCACGCCGAGGTCGCGCTGAATGTCGGACCATTTCAGCAAGCCGGCGACGAAGGCCGCCAAGACCATGGAAAGAATCGGCCAGGCGCGCAGCAACTCCGCCCAAGCGCCGGGCTTGGGCGATTTATCGATGGTCATGGAAAGCTCCGATTCAGAGGACGCGGGCTACAGCAAGCTCCAGTCGCGAAAATACTGGTCTATGTCCGCAGGGCTTTTGCCGGCCGCCATGGCGACCGCCGCGACCAACGGATTGGCGCGCTCTACTTCGGTCATCGCGCTCCAGCGAATTCGAGCGGATGTCGCCTCCGACGCGGGCAAGCTGTCGAAGACCGCCTCCACCGCCGCGGGAATCGCGGCGCCGGCGGCGGCGGCGACCCCCTCGGCCGGCGTGATCAATCCCGCGCTGATCATGCCCAGAAGCAATTGCAGACGAGAGATCGAGTCCGGCGCGGGCGCTGGCGCGGGCGCGGCCGGAGGCGAACTCCAATCCCCGATCGAGGCGGTCCCGATCACTGTTCTCGGGAAGATGACGCCGTCGCAGACGTAATGCGCGGCGGTCTCCGTGATCGCCTGCCAAGGGCCGAACATGGCCCCGCCTTCCGCTATGAGGCATTTCAAGGTCATGCCGCGCACTCCATCCGGGTTAAGATCAAACCTCCCGAGCCAGTTCCGCCGAAGGACGCGCCGAACCACCCCTCAAAGTCATTGACGCCTGCGGCGATCGGCTTGCGGGCGCCGGTTCGGGGGCGCGGCACGGCGATCACGTTCGCGGACGCGGCGAGCAGGGCGAAGGATCCCAAGCCGACCCCTTGGGCCGGGATGACGTAAGCGGCGGGGCTGGCGCGCAGCAGGCAAGCGGATCGCCGTCCGTACAGGTCCGTCGATTCCGAGTTCGCCAGGCCGGCGAGATGACCACGGACCTGCGTCGCCGAAGCCAAGGTGGGCGAGGCGGTCGAGACGTTCAGGGTGATCTGCGCTTGACCGGCCTCGCCGTCCACGCCGCTGACCAGAAGCCGCGCGCTTGAAGCGTTTGCGAACAAGGCGAGGATGTTGCCCGCCAGGATCACGTTCGGCGTGAAGATGGCGAGCGCGGTTCCAGCGCTGGCGGCGCCGGCGGAGTCGGTCAGGATGTTGGCGAAGATGCGCTGCGTGTCGCGCGCCCAGACGACGAGCGTCTTGCCGCCCCCGATGTCAATCACGTCGGAGAAATCATTCAAAGGCGGCGGTCCGGCCGCTCCCAGGCTGACGGACGAGGCCGCTTCAGTGGTTCCCGTCAGCCGCAAGACAGTCGCGGTCGGCCCGCCGTTCAAATAGACGGCGACGATGTTGCCGTTGCTGTTGACGAATGTGCGCAAGCTAGTCGAACCGCTGTCGGTGCTGACGATGCTGGCGCCGGCGCCTGCCGTCAGCGTGGCGCCCGACACCGTGTAAGGCTGCGCCTGGATCGTCGAGCCTCCCAGGCTGCACACCGTGCGAACGACGGAGCCCGAGGCGTAAAGCCTGCAGATGGTGGTCTGGGTGTTCGAGGACACCACCGCCTCGCTCCCGATGGTCGGGGTGGTTCCCGACACCGTGATGGCGCGGATCGCGGTCACGTTCGCGCTGCGGGTGTAGGAGACCACAAAGCTGGATCCGACGGCGATGATCGGCAGAACGAGCGAATTGATGAAAATGCCGCCTGCCAGCGTGGCGACGACCGCCGTGTTCACGGCGATCGACGTGGTCGAGACGTTCAGCACGACCGCCTGCAGGATGTTTGAGCTTGATTGGCACGACACGACGAGCGCTTGCGAGCCCGAGATCGCGACGCCGGCGAAGACGCCGGACGACAGCGTCGCGCGGATCAACGTCAACGGGCCCCAAGCGCGGGTCGCGCCGTCGTAAACCAATCCGTAGAGATCGCTCTGGCCAAAGAGGAACAGGCTACGCCCCGAACCCATGTCGATGACCTGAACGCCGCCGCCCATCACGTCAGACAAAGTCGCGTTCACGAATTCAGCGGTGACCCCGAGCTTCTCCGCGCCAACGCAGTTCCAAACGCCGGCCGGCGTCGAAATATCGACCGCGTCGATCACCGCCGATCCGCGCGGCGGGATCCAGCCCAACCGCTTTCCGGCGTTGTCGCGGATCCCGTAATCATAGGATCCGGCGTTGTAGATCGAGAAGATCCCGCGCCCGGGGGCGGCCAGGGCGTTCGCCGCAGGCAAGGTGACGAAGAGCCCGGGAGCGGCGGGGCTCGCTGAAATCGCGCCGCCCGAGGTCGCGGCGAGCGTCAGATCGCCCGTGACGATCTGACCGCCGGAATTGGCCAGGGCGTTCTTCGCAATTGCCTGCTTCACCCGCTGCGGCGACATCAAGGCGAGCGCGTTGGTTCCCGCCTCGGCTTCAGCCTGGCTCGCGATGCGCAACTCCATGAGGTCGGCGCCTGCGGCGGCGACTGCGGCCAAACCCGCGCCCTTGCGCCGGATCCCAAGCCCCGTCTCCGCGGCGAAGGCGAAGCCGGGAGCGGTCACGCTGCCATCGCCCGCGTTTGTGATGGAGCCGGCGACGCCTGCGTCTCCCTTGTCGCCCGCGCGCGACCAGATCAACGCCAACGGTTCGCCCGCCGCGAAGGCCGGGGCCGGGCTTGGGTTCAAGTAGGCCAGCGTCAAAGTGAAATAGCCGGCGGCGCTCGTCGAAGCGCTGACCCCAAACTCGGCGAACTTTGTCAGGCTTGTCATGGATTGAAGGCGAAGCACGCCCTTCTGGGCGTTGGCGCCGGCGCCCAACGTCGCCAGCCAAGCCGAGATGTCGGCGCCATTGACGTCCTGGACGTCGACATAGGCTGCGGTGGCGCCGCCGAGCGCGGCGTTGTTGAAGCGGATCTTGCCAGGACCGGGATCGGCCGCCGCGGTTCCCGCGTCGAACTGGAGTTGCTGGCCGGGATTGACGACGTCGCCCTTGTCGCCGGTCCGGCTGAAGTCGACGTCGACGGCGACGCCCGCAGCGAAGCTGGCCGCGCCGCCGCGATGAACCACCGTGAGGACGACATGGCCGGACGCCCCCGTGACGCCGGTGACGTCATAGAGGATCTGTTGGGACGGGTCGGTCTGGCTGCGCAGGATCAAGCGCCCCTTCACGGCGGAGGTCGAGGCGCCCCAGGTCGTCAGCGGCCCGGAGACGTCGACCCCCAACCCATCGAGAGCATCGAGATAAAGCGCCGTCGCGCTGGCGAGCGCGGCGTTGTTGGCGCGCATCAGGCCCGCCCCCGGGTCGCCCGCGACGGTGCTCGCGTCCCAGCCATAGCTGAAGCCGGCGAGCCCGCGCAGGCCTCTGGGACCGATCGGCCCCGAGAGGACCCAGTCGGAGATCGCGCCGGACCCGCCGAAATCCCCCGGCGAGACGGAAAGCGTCAGGGCGCCGGTCGTCGGATTGAAGGCGGTGATCGCGCCGGCCATGAAGTTTGATGGGTTCGTCGCCTGGCGCGCCACCACCAGATCGCCGACAAAGAAGCCCTTGCCGGCGGCGACCACAAAGCTCTTCGAGCCCGCGCCGATCAAAACCGTGCTGGTCGAGGTCGCCCGATAGGCTTGCGCGGCGGTCTGGACCTGATTGGATATCTCCGTCAGCGCGTCGCTGAACAGGGGGATCAGGCGGGTGCGATGACCGCCATTGCCCAGCCCGGTGACCGGGTTGGAATCGTCGCTGTAGGTGCGGCTGTTGACGGTGACCGCGCTCATCACAAGACCTCCTCGAATTTCAGGGGCGCCGCGTCTCTGTCGTGGGCGACGTAGCGCATCAGCCCAAGCTCAGCGTTGCGGGCGAGCCAGCATTGGCGCAGCAGGTGGACGGTGGCGTCCGGATCCGGCAGCCACAGGAAGGGGCGATCGAGGTCGCTCTGGCGCTGATGTTCGAACGCCTTGGCCAGCGCTTCGTCGCGCGGCAGGAAATCGATCGCCCCGGCGAAGACGCGCGGCTTCTCGCGCCGATCAAAATATTTGACGCCGCCCAGCGCCTCCAAGGATTGGGTGCGGGCGCGAAAGCCCTGCTCCGCGCCGAGTTGGAAATTGACGCCCACGCGCCAACCCTGGGCGATCTCGAACAAGCCGCATTGGAAGAAGCCGTCAGGGTTGGCCGGATCGCGCACTTCGACGCGCAAGGCCTGGGCGAGATAAAGACGATCGAGCCAGACCGGCCGGGTCGCGCGATACCCGGCGATCTCCTCCGTCGAGTACTGGCCGGACCACCATTGATCGTCCTCCCATTCCAGCGTCTCCGGCGGATAGACCGGCGGCCAGAACGGGCGCCATCCCGTGTCATGGACCGCCGGCTCGCCCATCGCCGCGTCGGCGTAGAGACGCAGCCGGAACTCCCCGTCATGCTAACCGTTATGGTTGACCATCGCGACCAGCCGCCGGGGCGGGGGGTTGTCCAGCACCGCCAGGATGCGCGTCGCCGCCGGCGCCGCCGACAGGCTGCGGGCGACGCGCGACAATGGCAGCAATCCAAGGTTCGCGACGGGGTACCCCGCCTCATACGCGCCGCCGTCAGGCAGGAAGGCGGCGCGGTCGGTCCAGCGTGGAAAGCCGATCACGGCGTTTTGCATGGCCTATCCCCATAAATCGATGTCGAGAACGCCGGCCGCCGCGTCGAGATCGAGCCCGATCACGACGAACAGCTTGCCTGGTAGAAGCCCGAAGCGCGGCAGCGTCAGTTGGATCACCGCGCCAAGATCGACCGTCGCCAGGAGATCGGGATCGAGCCTGACCCGCGCCACGAGGCGGTCGCGCCGCGCCCGGCGCAGCGCCAGGCGGCGCTCGCATTCGGCCTGCGCGGCGGCGGGGTCGTCGATCAGGCTGTCGAAATCCCGCTGGATCGCGCCCGGAAATTGCAGACGGATCGACGGGTCCTCTGCGATCGCGACCCGGGTCGCCTGCCCCAGGAAGGCGCGGCGGGCGGACGAGACGACGCCCGCCAGATCGGTGTCCTGAACCGACCAGTTGCGCTGATAAGTGAGGCGCACGCCCGCGCAGGGCGCGCCTCGGCCGGGCTCGTCGGTCGGTCGCCGCTCAATCGAGAGGATGTCGCCGGGCGCCCCGGTGGCGGCGGCGGCGGACAAGCGCGTCAGAACCGCCGCCGGCGGCCCGGCCGGCGCCTCCAGCCGCCCCATGCGCAGTCGTCCCAGCCGATCGAAGCCGAACCAGGCGCCGATCGAATTGGCCACCTGCTCCATCGCCGCGCGCACGCTGGTCTCGGCATCGACCCACAGCCCCAGTTCGGCGGAGTTGGCGAGGCGGAGCGCGTCGACGTCCTCCTGCGCGACATCCGCAGGATTCAGCCCGCCAGGCCCGATCGCCATGGCCGCCAGCAAGGCCGCCGCTGTCCGCTCCGCCGCGGTCCCGACCAGAATGTCGGCGGTCAGCAGCCCGGTCGGCGGGGATCCTAGGCGCAGATAACCGCCCGCGCGCCAGAGCCGAAAGGCCCCGGGGCTGGGCGCCGTCGCCTCCATCTCGGCCCGATCGGCGTAGTCCGGCTGCTGATTGAGCGCGGCCCCGCGATCGTACGCCTGAGCCTCGGCGACAGCCCCGTCGTTCAGTTGATAGATCAGCCGCGCGGCGTTGACGCAAGGCGGCGCGGCGTTGCGGACGCGGCCGTAGGCCAGCGGTTTCGGGCGACCCTTCAGATCCGCCGCGCCGCCCTCCACCCCTTCCGCGCCTTGATTCGAACCTTCATAGCGCCTGGGTTGCAAACGTCTGGTCTCAAGCTCCTGCAAGCGATCGCGCAGACGCAGCGAGGCCTTGGTCCAGGTGAGTTCGGGCTGCTCCAAGGTCAGAACGGCCATAATGCGCGCCGCGCCATAGGGCTGATCCGGACGCAGCGTTCGGACCGTGGCGCGGCCGCCGTCGAAGCCGTAGCCGATCAGCGCGTCCAGCCCGCCGTCAAGATTGGCGAGATCAATCGCCCCGGTCCCGACGCCAACCGCGCCTGAGGTCGCGCCGGCCGAGAACAGAGTGCGTCGTAAGGTCAGCGGGTTCGCCAGCCGGGGTTCGTAATAGCCGGGCGCGCTAGGATGGTTGTAACCGGGGCCGCTCGCGAAACGCAGCGTCGCCACGGACCCCGCGACGTCGAGACGGGCGTCGACCTCCACAAGATAGATGTCGGCGGTCATGCGGCCTCCGTAAGTCGGGCGCGACGGCGCAACTCAACAAGCTCTTCGCGCAGTCCGGCCAAGCCTTGAGCGGTCTCATCGCCCGCCGCTGCGGCGACGCGGATCAGCGCGTCCAGCTTGGCCGAGAGCGCGGTCATCGCCGTCGCGAGCGCGGAGCCGTCGCCGCCAAGCAGCTTCTGGGTCTCGTCGAAGGACCAGATCCGCGCGGGCCCAGTCGCCTCCAGCTCCGGTCCATGCTCGCCCACCACGCGCCAGCCGCCGGCGTGCTCTCCCCCAGCCGCGAAGCCCGGATGCTTCGCCTTGTACTCCTCGGACTGCAGCAGCGCGGCCTTCAGGCTGTCCAGATTGCCGCCGCTCTGGATCACCGACTGCCAGTACTGGCTGACCCATCCCTCCGGATCCCGCCCCAGCGCGGTCTGATAGGCGGCGCGCACCTGCGCTTCGGCGACGTTCTGGATGGTCGCGATGGTCTCCTGCAGGCTGTGTCCGCTGGCGTAGAAGTCCCCTGACGCCTTGGCTTGCGCGGCGTTGGGCGCGTAGCCGAGATATTTCTGATAGGCGTCCGAGATCGCTTTTCCCGCGGCGGCGTCCCCGCCCGCCGCCTGGGCTGCGACATTGGCCCGCGCGCCCGCCATCTGCTGGAGGAGAACCGTGATCTCGCGCGCGATGGTCGCGGTGTCCCGCGTCGCCTGTTGGGTGGCGAGCAGCGCGGCGAGTTGTTGGCCGGTGCGATCGATCTGCCCCAGCGCCGCGCTCTGAACGCTGACCAGCACCGACTGCACCTGGCGAAAATACTCCGCATACTCGCCGCCGGAGGCGTAGTAGCTCTGCGTCTGCGACAAGGCCTGTTGGGCGAGGATCTGGAGTTGCTGGGCCGCTTCGAGATCGCCGCCCCTCGCTTTTTCCGCCGCGTCGGCGAACTGGCGCTGCGCGGCGGCGAGCTGATCGGACGGGCTGAGCGGCGACAGAGGTCCGATCTGGAGAGAGTCGCTGAACTGCTGGAGTCCGCGCAGGATCTGCGCCCAGGCGTCGCGAGTCTGGCCCTGCTTGACGATCTCCTCGCGTTGGGCTCGGCGCAGCTCCTCTTGCGCCTCATCATAGCGCCGCTGCAGCGTCTCGAGCGCGGCGACCGCAAAGGAGGTCGCCCTATCGCGCTGCGCCTTCGCGCGTTCCGCGGCGATGGTCCTTTCGACCTGCAGCACGGCTTCGCCGCCCAGGGCGGCGGCCCCCTTGCGCAGAACGGCGTATTCCTGCTCCTGGGCGACCAGCGCCGCGCCGAGCCGATCGCCGCCGGCCAGACGTTGCCGCTGGAGCAGCGGGGCGACGAACTCCTGCGTGAGATAGGCTTTCTGGGCCTGATAACTGGCGGTGACGGCCTCCACCGGCTTGGCGAGGCTTTCAGCCGCCGATTTGGCTTGCGCGTAGCTCTCGTTCAGCGCCTTAACTTGCGCCTCGACGGCGGTGAGCGGCGCGGTCCAGCCGACGAAGGCGTCATGGACCGCGCGCAGCTGCTCGACGTAACTCAGCAGCCCTTCAAGATCCCTCGCGCTCTCCACCGCGCGCAGTCGATCCTCGATGTCCTTGGATATGCCCTCGATCTTCGCGTTCTTGATGACCCCGACCAACGCCGCCTGCGACGCTTCTTCGGCCGTGTCGAAGGCCTGGGCGGTGCGTTGCGCGTCGCCCCCGACGAACTTCTTCTTGCCGGCGTCGAAGCCCAGATAGCCGCCCCATCCGTCGACCGACGTGCCCCTGAAGGTTACGCCGATCTGGCCGAAGAACTTCACCGCCGCCGCGCCAACCGCATCCGCGGCGGCGCGGTTCACTTCGGGATCATAGCCGTTGTCGGCGTCGGTGATGCCGAACACCGCCTTTCCGCTGGCGTCCAGGCCGAACTGCGCGCCGCCGCCCGGCCCGACCGAGGGCTTGCTCCCGAACAGGGAGGAGACGAGGCTGACGACCTGCAACCCAACGCCGATCGGCCCGGCGAAGTTGACGCCGGTCAGGGCGGTGAGCCCGGACCCGAACAGTTTCGCGGCCCCGCTGATCTGATTGACGACGGAGCCGCCGCCGTTGAACTGCCGGGCGGCCTGCGCTCCGTTTCTCAGCAGGGCGTCCAGACCGGACGTCGAGCGCCCGAAGCTGCGAACCGACGCCGTCAGGTCGCGAACCGCGCCGGACGCCGCGTCGAACAGCCCCGGCTCGCCTCCAGACAAGCCTCCGGCGGTCGCCGCCGAGGCCGGCGACGTGAGCAATGACAGATCCATGGCTGGCTCC
Organism: Elsteraceae bacterium; assembly: GCA_049240905.1. Classification (GTDB taxonomy): domain Bacteria; phylum Pseudomonadota; class Alphaproteobacteria; order Elsterales; family Elsteraceae; genus JBMLRS01. Next base: position 1,232 of record JBMLRS010000807.1, on the reverse strand, counting down.
AGGCGAAGCGGGAGAGCGCGCGGGTTTCCCCACGCTGAGAAAAGACGGAGTCTTGATGAGAGGGCGAGGCCGCCGATCGCGTCAGGCGATCGGCGGCGCCCGGGTCAGGTCACGCGGACGGAGAGGTCAGGCAAGCCCTGAATCTGGCACAACATCACGTCGCCCTTGACCACCGGGCCGACGTTCTCCGGCGTGCCGGAATAGATGATGTCGCCTGCCTTCAGCTCGAAGGCTTCCGACAGCTTGGATATCTGTTCGGCGACCGACCAGATCATGTGGTCCAAGGTGGCGTTCTGCTTGACCACGCCATTCACCGCCAGCGAGATCGCGCCCTTGGTGAAATGGCCGACGACGGCGACGGGATGGATCGGGCCGATCGGGGCGGAGCGGTCGAAGCTCTTGCCGATCTCCCAGGGCTTCTTCTGGTCGCCCATGCCGCGCTGCAGGTCGCGCCGGGTCATGTCGAGCCCGACGGCGTAGCCGAAGACATGCTCCAGCGCCTTGTCCTGCGGGATGTTCATGCCGCCCGACTTCAGCGCGCAGACCAGCTCCACTTCATAGTGATAGTTCTTGGTCAGGCTGGGATAGGGGTTTTCGCCCACGGTCCCGATCGGAACATACTGGATCGCGTCCGTCGGCTTCTGGAAGAAGAACGGCGGTTCACGCGTGGGATCGGAACCCATCTCGCGCGCGTGCGCCGCATAGTTCCGCCCGATGCAGTAGATCCGCCGGACTGGAAACAACTCCGAGGAGCCGACGATCGGAATATAGGTGCCCGACACCTCGAACGGCGTCTTGGGTCCCGACTGCGCCTGCGCCTTGGCGGAGGTCAGAACGCCGGCTCCGGCGGCGGCCAGCGCCGCGCCCTTCAACATGGAGCGTCTGCTACGGGTCATCAGGTTTCCTCCTTACTGATTATGATTGCCCTGATGATCCGCGCCGCGCGGGCGCGCGTCAATCAACCCCGAAGCCGCTCAACCACCCCTGATCCAGCGCGCGGATCACGTCATGCAGTTCGCGGCGGCTGACCGGATCCTCAACGCCCGCAAGCTCGCACCAGGCGAGGATCTCGCCGAGCGCCAGAGGAGCGGGCGCGTTCAGCGACCGGGCGGCGCAGAGCGCGGCGAAAGCGTCCCAGAACGGCGCTTCGACCGGGCCAATCGGCGGCGGAGTCAGGCTTTCGGGGATTGGTTCGCCCCGCTCCGCCGCGGCCGCCGCCACATCGGCGGCCT
>JBMLRS010000806.1:0-1113 GCA_049240905.1 Elsteraceae bacterium | reverse complement strand
GCTGCAGCTCTATCTGGATGGGCCGCGCGACAAGCTGTTCACCGTGCTGAGCGCGCCGACGGCGGGCATCGGCGTGCCGGTCTCCGCCGGCTTCGCGGATGATCCGCGGCTGGATTATCTGGTCGGGCGCAGCCTTGGCGATCTGCTGGACGCGGAGACCCAGGCGACGGTCGAGACGCTCGCGCGCAACAATCGTCCTGTGCGCGAGATCAAGATGACTCGGATCGACGAGTCGACCCTGGGCGCCCTGTTCATGCATTTCATGATCGAGACGATCCTGGCGGCCGATCTGATCGGCGTGGATCCGTTCGACCAGCCCGCCGTGGAGCAGGGCAAGGTGCTGACCCGCGAATATATGGCGCGGTCCGCTCAAAAGCCGGGCTGATCATGCCGGATCAGCCGCTGCCGCGCGCGCGCCAGCTTCGGCTGCTGCCGCCCAATCTGGTCAACCGGATCGCGGCCGGCGAAGTGATCGAGCGGCCGGCCGCCGCCGTGAAGGAGCTGGTCGAGAACGCGATCGACGCCGGCTCGACCCGGATCGACGTGGCGCTGCAGGATGGCGGCCGCAGCCTGATCCAGGTGGCCGACGACGGCTGCGGCATGAATCCGGATGAGCTGCTGTTGGCGGTCGAGCGGCACGCCACCTCCAAGCTGCCGGATGATGATCTGATGGCGATCAGCACGCTGGGCTTCCGTGGCGAGGCGCTGCCTTCGGTCGGCGCGGTGGCGCGGCTCAGCCTGACCAGTCGGGCGGCCGGGGCAAGCGAGGCCTGGCGCTTGACCGTGGATGGCGGCGCGGTCGGCCGGCCGGAACCGGCGGCGTTGGCGGCCGGCACGCGGATCGAGGTGCGCGACCTGTTCTACGCCACCCCTGCGCGGCTGAAATTCCTGAAATCCGTGCGCTCCGAAAGCGACGCGGCGGTGGACGCGGTGGAGCGTCTGGCGATGGCCCATCCCGCGATCGGCTTCGGCCTGACCGAGGGCGGCAAGGCGCGACTGAAGCTGCCGGCGGAGCTTGGCGCGGACGGCGGGCTGCGTCGGCTCTCAGCCGTGCTGGGCCGGGAGTTCGCGCAGAACGCGGCGCCGATCCAGGCGGAGCGCGAGGGCATCCAG
>JBMLRS010000805.1:0-4098 GCA_049240905.1 Elsteraceae bacterium | reverse complement strand
ATCGGGGTCATCGGATCTGCTCCATGGGGCCACCCTCCTCCGGCGGCCTCACCCTCCTGCAGATGCTGGCGATGCTGGAGCCGCATGATCTGAAGAGCCTGGGGCCGCAAAGCCCGACGGCGATTCATCTGATGGCGCAGGCGAGCGCGCTGGCCTACGCCGATCGCGACAGCTATTTGGCCGATCCGGATTTCGCGCCCTCGCCGGTGCGCGGGCTGCTCGATCCCGGCTATCTGCGCGACCGCGGTCGCGCGATCGCGCCGGACGCTCGCTTCGCGCCCGCCAAGCCCGGCGTTCCGCCAGAGCGGGCGGGCCAGGCGCCGCCGCCCGCGGGCGTCACCCTGGAGATCCCGGCCACCACCCACCTGTCGATCATCGACCGAGAAGGAAACGCCGTCGCCTTCACCACCACGATCGAGGACGCCTTTGGCGCGCGCCGGATGGTCGGCGGGTTTCTGCTGAACAATCAATTGACTGATTTCTCCTTCCGGCCGGAGGCCGACGGCAAGCCGGTCGCCAACCGCGTCGAGCCGGGCAAGCGCCCAAGAAGCTCGATGGCGCCCACGATGGCGTTCGACGCGTCCGGCAAGCTGGCGTTCGTCGCCGGATCGCCAGGGGGAAGCCGCATCATCGGCTATGTCGCGCGCACGGTGGTCGGGCTGCTGGATTTTGATCTGGACGCGCAGTCCGCCGTCAATCTGCCCAATGTGACCAACCGAAACGGCGGCACGGACCTGGAGGCCGGAACCAGCGCCGCGCAATGGCGGGAGGCGCTGGAGGCGCTTGGACATAAGGTCGCCGTCACCGACATGACCAGCGGGCTGCACGTCATTCGCGCGCGCCCGGACGGGCTGGAAGGCGGAGCGGATCCGAGGCGCGAAGGCGTCGCGCTGGGACGATGACGATGGCCGCGTATGAAATCCGAGACCTGACGCCCGCCGACATCCCGCAATTTCGGCGGATGATGGCGACGCACAGCGACTTCGAGGGCATGCCCGACATGGCCCTGACCGAGGCCGATCTGCATGAGCGCGCCTTCGGCCCGGCGCCGGAGTATGGAGCCTTCGTCGCCGACGCCGGATCGCCGCGCGGTCTCGCCGGGTTCGCGTCGCATTACAGCCTGCCCTTCAAGAACGACCGCCGGCCGACCTTGGTGCTGAAGAATCTCTGGGTCGACCCGGATTTTCGAGGAACCGGGGCGGCCCGCGCGCTGATGGTGGCGATGGCGCGCAAGGCCAAAGCCGGGGGCTACGGCCGGATGCGCTGGTCCGTGTTGCCGGAGAACGCCCGGGCCATCGCCTTCTATCGCGGCTTGGGAGCCACGCCGGATCCGAAGTGGGTCCCCTGGCTGATGACCGAGGAGGCCTTTCTGCGATTGGCGCAGCAAGAAAGCGATTTAGTTGGATCGTCCCACTAGACTTCGAGCGTCGGCTCGCCTATGACACGCGCCTACAAACTGGTCGGGCTGCCGTAGCACAGTGGTAGTGCACTCCCTTGGTAAGGGAGAGGTCATCAGTTCAATCCTGATCGGCAGCACCAGTTTGGCCCCCCATATACTGAGCTGAACCGCGCAAATCCGGCGAGCCGCCGGCTTGCGGCGGTCTCTTGCGCGTTAGCAGGGCGGCGAGCCTAGAACAAGATCCGCTCACCTCGAAGCGGATCTTATTCATAACATTATGAAAAATAGCGCGTTTTCCGTCTTTCGCGATTCAGGCTAAGCTGAAAACGCGCTGATCGACCGTCACTCAAAAAACTTGCTCGATCGGTCGCCTCGACCGAAATCGAGCCCTCAATTTTTGATAGCATTTTCTTCGTCGGACTCCCTCCGACGGAGAAAGAAACCATGGCTTATGATGATGACGGCGTAATCAGATCATACATTCGCGCAAGCGCCGATTGGTTTTACGATCAAGGCGTCGATCTTGAGGTGTCTTGTGACTTCAAGAAGTTCTATGACGCAATCCGTCGACTTGACGGAGGCTACGGGGAGAACCTCAACCCCGCTTATGACTATCGCTACAACCGACTGGACTGGTCGAACGCGCTCTGGATACATGCGGTCGATCAATCCGGCAAAACTGTCGGGCAAGTCGCGGCGAAGTTGGTCGCGGACGAACCCAATCTTTACGAAGCCTATCGAACCGAGCGCTTCTGGTATGCGAACCGCCGAGCGGTCGAGACCTGCGCGGTGGCGATGCTGAGCCCGGCGACCAAATCGGTGTCCGGGCTGATCTCGACAAGCGGCTCGATCTGGGTGCATCGGGAGCGGCGAAAGACCGGCATGTCCGGGCGGCTCGCCACGCTCGCGCGCGCCATGATGTTGAAGGAGCACGGCTCCGACTACCACACGGGAATGGTTAAGCAGGCTCTGTTCGAGGCCGGCATGATGAAGGTCTATCAGCATGTCCACAGCGACCTTTCGCTGCGCTTGCTGGATGTCGGCTACGCCATGCACAGCCTCTGGGTGACGCGATCGGAGGCGGTGTCGCTGTTCCGCTCCGCTCTCGCCCCGCGCGAAAAGGTCTGACGCTTACTTCCGCGCCTTGGCGGGTCGGGGCGACTGCTCCGGCTCGCCGCTGTGCCAGAAGGCGCTGATCAGCAGATTGACCTTGCGGTTCTGGATGGGAGCCAGGAGGCGGTCATAACGCCAGGAGCGATCTTGCATCCATCCGTCGATCTTCGAGAACAGCGGTATCCCCATGGTCCGCGCCATGAAATAGTCTTCGATGGCCTGCCCCCGCTGCAGCGGGTTGGGGATGTCGCAGACGAAACCGCCGGCGCCGACCACTCCGGTGCGATAGGCCCCGCTGATCAGAAAGCATGCTTTCGCCGGGTCCGGATGAGAGACGTCAAGCAGCGAGACTTGACGATTGAGCTTCTGGCCAAAATGATCGACTAATCGAACCACGTCCTCAAGATCGCTGTCCGCCGTGATCAGGCGATCCACAATCGACAGAGGGATAAGCGGAATCGACGTCGCCTCCTCACTGGACGTGAAGAGCGTCCTCCGCATCCATTCCTGGCGAGCTGGATCCTGGCTTTTTCGCTCAATTAACATTGCGTCGCTTTGTAAAGAAGCGCGTCAAGCGCGCCGCCATCGAGTATTCTTGCTCAATACCGACGGTGCCGGAAAGTCGTTCAAATTTGCGATCCGACAAGTCTGTTTTTCGATATAGACGCGATATTTATTTTTGACGCCCCTGAATTTGGGCATGGCTGCCATGACGCGGGTATAGAGACTATTTCACTTATATAATTTGTCGTTTTTCATCGCGTTTCTTGCTCCGGGCGCATCCCCGCGGAAATTGCCCCATGGCGCGCTTTCCGGTTAATCCCGGTCGGCGCCATCTGCTATGAAGACGCGGCGACGCGGGTGATCCGCGCCGTCCAGGCCTTGCGCCAATCGGCGAGGCGGATCATTTGAGCGACGCATGATGTCCCTGTTTGAAGACGATTTGGAGGAAGACGTGGGTCCTGGCCCGATCAAGATTCACGGCCCCGAGGATTTTGACGGCATGCGCCGCGCAGGCCGGTTGGCGGCCGAGACCCTGGATTTCATCGGCCCGCATGTGCAGCCCGGCGTGACCACGGGCGTCCTGGACCGACTCTGCCACGAATTCATCGTCGATCACGGCGCGATCCCCGCCCCGCTGGGTTACCGCGGCTTTCCGAAATCGATCTGCACCTCGGTGAACCATGTCGTGTGCCATGGCATCCCAGGCGACAAGCGACTGGAGCCCGGCGACATTGTGAACATCGACGTCACCACCATCGTCGACGGTTGGCATGGCGACACCAGCCGCATGTTCGTGGTCGGTCAGGCTGCGGTTAAAGCCCGCAAGCTGATCGAAGTGACCTATGAGGCGATGATGCGCGGCATCCGCGTGGTGCGCCCCGGCGCAACGGTCGGCGACATCGGCCACGCGATCCAAACCTATGCGGAGAACCATCGCTTTTCGGTCGTGCGCGATTTCTGCGGCCACGGTCTCGGCAAGGTGTTCCACGACGCCCCGTCCATCCTGCACTACGGCAAGGCTGGAACCGGGGCCACGTTGCGGCCGGGCATGTTCTTCACGATCGAACCGATGATCAACGCCG
>JBMLRS010000804.1:0-2312 GCA_049240905.1 Elsteraceae bacterium | reverse complement strand
CCCGACCAGATCCATGCGGCGTTCGACCGCCCGGCCATAGACCAGCATCTGCACGCCCAGCCGATAGGCGCCCTGCGGCCCGCCATGCTCGACCAGCCCAACCTCGACCAACGCGTTCACCAGATTGAAGACGGTCGATTTCACGAGGCCGGTGCCGGCCACGATGTCCCGCAGCGGGACCCAGCCGCCGTCCGCGACCGTCAGCACGTCCATGATCGCCTTCGCCCGAGCGATCGATTGGATGCGCGCCTCCTGCGGCGGGGTCGCGGGAGCGTTCATGTCGGCCGTCCGCCGAGGTGCGACCGTATTATAATATGGGACGATAGAAACACGCTCATACCGTCAAATAGATCGCCATATCCGCCTATTTGCAAGGCGTCACTTCGCATACTTGAATTCGATTGACATTGATTTTTCCCTGTCCAACATTTTTCAATAATAGCCGTGCCACATTATAAGTCGGAGGCGTTTTTGATGCGAATGTTCGTCGCCTCCCTTGCGACTGAGACGAACACCTTCGCGCCGCTCCCGGTCGATCGCGCCGATTTCGAGCGGGATTTCTACGCCCCGCCCGGCCGCCATCCCGATACGCCGATGCTCTGCTCAGCGCCGCTGATCGCGGCGAGGCGGCGCGCGAAAACGGACGGCTTCACCTTGATCGAAGGCTCCTGCGCCTGGGCGGAGCCGGCGGGACGGGTGGCGCGCGGGGCCTATGAAAGCCTCCGCGACGAGATCTTGGGCCAGTTGAAGGCGGCGCTTCCTGTGGATGTAGCGCTGTTCGGGCTGCATGGCGCGATGGTGGCGGACGGCTATGATGATTGCGAAGGCGATCTGCTGGCGCGGGCGCGGGAGATCGTCGGGCCGAAAACCGTGATCGGCGCGGAATATGACCTGCATTGTCATCTCTCGCCCAAGCGGGTCGATGCGGCGGATCTCTCGATCCTGTTCAAGGAGTTCCCGCACACCGATTTTCTGGCGCGGGCTGAGGAGTTGGTCGATCTGTCGTTGCGCGCGGCGCGCGGCGAGATCCGCCCGACCACGGCGCTGTTCGATTGCCGGACGCTGTCCAGCGGCTTCATGACCAACCAGCCGGCCGGCCGCGCCTTCATCGATCGGGTGCAGGCGCTGGAGGGAAAAGCTGGCGTGCTGTCGATCTCGATCGGCCATGGCTTCTCCGCCGGGGACGTGCCTGAAGCCGGCGGCAAGGTTTTGGTGATCACCGACGGCGCGCCGGACAAAGCGTCGGCGCTGGCGGAGGCGCTGGGGCGCGAGGTAATCGCCTTCCAGAAGACCGCCGCGCCGCCGCATTACAAGCCGGAGGAAGCGGTCGCCCTGACCCGGGCGGCGACGAAATTCCCCCTCGCGTTCGGCGATCGTTGGGACAGCCCCGGCGGCGGCGTGCCCGGCGACGGGACGATCATGATCGAGACGCTGCTGCGCCATCCGGATCTCCCCGCCGCGCTTGGCGTGCTGTGGGATCCGATCGCGGTGGAGCTCTGCCGGTCGGCCGGCGTCGGCGGCAATCTCTGGCTGCGCATCGGCGGCAAGGCGACGCCGATCTCGGGATCGCCGGTCGACGCGCATGTCGTGGTCAAGGCGCTGTCGCCGGATCTGGTGATCCCCTTCCAGGAAAGCCGCGTGTCGCTGGGGGCGGCGGCCTGCGTCTCGATCGGCCAACTCGATGTGGTGCTGGGCTCCAAACGCTCGCAGACCTTCAGCCCGCCGGCCTTCACGCAGATGGGGATCGATCTGGCCGCGAAGAAGATCGTCGTGGTGAAGTCATCCAATCACTTCTCCGCCGCTTTCGCGAAGATCGGGGCCTCGATCCACTATCTGGATACGGGCGGACCCTTTCCCTACGACCCTTCCAAGGTGACCTATCAGCGGGTGCGCCGGCCGATCGCGCCCCTGGACGCCAACCCATGGCCCTGACCCCTATTCACCTTCCGCTGGAAAATCCATGCGCATCGCCCTGATCCATGTCTCGCAGGAGACCAACGACTTCAATCCCGAACCCACGACCTTGCGGGATTTTGAAGCCTTCGGGCTGTTCGAAGGTCAGGAGATCGTGGATCGCGTGGGCGCGCTTGGGCAGATCGGCGGGCATTTCCAGGCGATCCGCGACAGCGGTCTGAGCGTGGAGACCGTGCCGATCATCCGCGCCCACGCCGTCGCCGGCGGAAGGATCGACGGCGCGGCGCGGCGCTTCTTCCTGGACAAGATTGCGGCCGGCCTCAAGGCGGCGGGCAAGATCGACGGGCTGGCGCTGCAGCTCCATGGCGCCTCCTCCGCCGAGGGGTTGGACGATGTGG
>JBMLRS010000803.1:3901-6296 GCA_049240905.1 Elsteraceae bacterium | reverse complement strand
CGACCGCGAATTCCAGGCGGTGCTGCCCCTGCGCGGCAAGATCCTGAACGTCGCCAATGCGACCCGCGAAAAGCTGGGCCAGAACCAGGAGCTGAAGGATCTCGTGCTGGCGCTGGGCGCGGGATCCGGCGACCGCTATGACGAAGCGAAGCTGCGCTATGAGCGCGTCATCATCATGACCGACGCGGATGTCGACGGCGCCCATATCGCCGCCCTCCTGATGACATTTTTCTATCGTGAGATGCCCGGGCTGATCGCCGGAGGCCATCTCTACTTGGCGCAGCCGCCGCTCTACCGCATCGCCCAGGGCGCGACCAGCATCTACGCCCAGGATGACGCTGAGAAGGAAAGGCTGCTGCGCACCAAGTTCAAGGGCAAGGGCAAGATCGAGATCAGCCGATTCAAGGGGCTGGGCGAAATGCCGCCGATGCAGTTGCGCGAAACCACGATGAGCCCGTCCAAACGAACGCTTCTCCGCGTCAAGATCGGCCGAGACGGTGAATTGGACGATGGGCGCAATCGCACGTCGCTGCTGATCGAGCAGTTGATGGGACGCAAGCCCGAACATAGATTCGCGTTCATTCAGGAAAACGCCAAGTTCGCGAGGGATCTCGATGTATAAGCTTCTTGCGTCGGTCAGCGCGCTGTTCGTTCTGTCCGCCTGCGCCGGATCGCCGGTGATCGCCCCACGCGACGTGGCCTCAAGCTACCTGCCGACCGAGCTGGCCGCTTCGGCCGGAAAGGCGCCGATCGCCGTCAGCGTGCGCGGCCGACCTTTCGGGCTCGCGGACCAGGCCGCGGCGAGCGCGATCCTCCCGCTTTTGCCGACCTCGGGCCCGGCCGCCGGCAAGTTCGCCGCCGCCGCCGGCCCAACCGACCGGCCGACCCATCATCTCGTTTTCAATTTCGCGGCCCCGATCGATGAAACGGCGGAGGAGACCTGCCGCGGCGGACGCGCCGGCGGCGGCGCGGCCGCGGCGGGCGACAGGGTCGTCATCCAGGCCGCGCTTTGCCTCGGCCTCAGCCCGATGTCCTGGGCGGTCGGCAGGGTTGACCAGGCGACCAGCCCCGACTCCCCGGCCTTCAAGGCGTTGATCGACCACCTGGGTTCGCTGTTGATGCCGACTGAGACGCCGGGCAATCGCGGCGAACCGAACAATCGGCTGAACAGCTAGCGCGGGCTCACCCCTGCGCGACGCGCTCGATCAAAGCGTCGAACGCGGCGTTGACCGTCTCGGGCCGTTCGATCGTCGATAGATGCCCGCAGTTCGGGATCAAGGTGAGGCGCGCGTCGGCGATGTCCGCCGCCATCTCCCGCGACAGGGACGGCGGCGTCAAGGCGTCCGCCTCGCCACAGATCACGGCGGTCGGAACTCGAATCTGACTCAGCGAGGGACGGCTGTCGATCCGGCCGAGGATCGCGGTCTGCTGGCGCAGGAAAGCCTCCTGACCGACGCGCGCCGCCATGTCGAGCACGGTTTGAGTGACCGCCTTGTCCGTCAATCGATCGGCGTGAACCAGCAAGGGCAGCAGCCGCGGGGTCACGCCCTTGAACTTGCCGCGCCGGGCCAGCGCGATCAGGCTTTGGCGGCGCTCCGACTGTTCGGGCGTGTCCTGACGCGCCGAAGTATCCAGCAACATCAAGGCGATGACGCGATCGGCGGCGGTCCGCATGATCTCCAGCGAGACATAGCCGCCCATCGACAGGCCGGCCAGAATGAAACGCGGCGGCGCCTCCGCCAGAACCTGCCGCGCCATCTCCGCGACGCTGTCCGCGCGGGTGACGTCCGCCACCTGCACGTGATGCCGTCCTCCAAGATGCTCCTGTTGCGGCCGCCACAACGCGGCGTCGCACAGCAGGCCCGGAATCAACAGAATCGGCGTCGAATTTGTCGTCATCGGGGCAAAATCTGATTGTTGATTGACAGAGCTGGTTGAAGACTCATAGAAACCGCCTCATATACAAGTCAGCCGAAGTGTAGGTTTTTTCCGGCGACTTCTTACCTGGTCCGATCTCGGCGCCTGCTTCTCAAGCGCTGGGGGAATTGGACCAACACCACGACGTAGAGCGGCGGCCCCAATTTGTTTCGGCGACGGAACATGGCGCACCCGCGCTGAGGTTACAATAACACATGCCATTTTCTGATCTTGGGCTGAGCGCCGAGGTTGTTCGCGCCGTTACGGACGCAGGATATTCCGACCCGACTCCAATCCAAGCCCAAGCGATCCCAACCGTTCTGGCAGGCCGCGACGTGCTCGGCTGCGCCCAGACCGGCACCGGGAAAACCGCCAGCTTCACGCTGCCGATGATCGACGTTCTGGCCAGCGGCCGCGGCCGCGCCCGGATGCCCCGCTCGCTGATCCTGGAGCCCACCCGCGAACTCGCGGCGCAAGT
>JBMLRS010000803.1:0-3891 GCA_049240905.1 Elsteraceae bacterium | reverse complement strand
CCTCTTCGGCTGCGCCCAGACGGGCACCGGCAAGACGGCGGCCTTCGCGCTGCCGATCATCGACCGGCTCCGCGAGACGCCTCGCAAGGCGGCCCCACGCCGCTGTCGGGTGCTCGTGCTCGCTCCCACCCGCGAACTCGCGGCGCAAGTGGGCGAAAACTTCGAGAAGTACGGAAAATACAACAAGCTGACGATGGCTCTGCTGATCGGCGGCGTTTCGCTGCAGGACCAAGCCAAGTTGCTGACCCGCGGCGTCGACGTGTTGATCGCCACTCCCGGGCGCCTGATCGACCATATCGAGCGCGGCAGCATCCTGCTGACCGATGTGAAGATCCTGGTGATCGACGAGGCCGACCGCATGCTCGACATGGGCTTCATTCCCGATGTCGAGCGCATCGTGGGCATGCTGCCGGCGCGTCGCCAAACCCTGTTCTTCTCGGCCACCATGCCGCCGGAGATCAAAAGGCTGGCGGACGCCTTCCTGACGGACCCGAAGACCATCACCGTCTCCGCCCCCAGCTCCACCGCCAAGACCGTGACCCAGCTGCTGGTGCCGGTCTCCGACGCCAACAAGCGCGAGGCGCTGCGCAAGCTCATCATTTCCGAGGAAGTCCGCAACGCGATCGTGTTCTGCAATCGCAAGCGCGACGTCAGCCTGCTGCACAAGGCGCTGGAGCGTTCCGGCCTGAACGTCGGCGCGCTGCATGGCGACATGGTCCAATCCGCCCGGACCGAGACGCTGGAGAAGTTCAAGGCCGGCGACATCGCCATCCTGATCGCTTCCGACGTGGCCGCGCGCGGCCTTGACGTCGCCGACCTCAGCCACGTCTTCAATTTCGACGTTCCCTTCCATGCGGAGGATTACATCCACCGCATCGGCCGAACCGGCCGGGCCGGCAAGTCCGGCAAGGCCTTCACCTTCATGTCTCCGAACGACGCCAAAGCGCTGGCCGCAATCGAGAAGCTCACGGGCCAGACGCTTGAGCGGATTTCGGTCCCCGGTCTGGAGGACGCGGGAGAGGCGGTCGCGGAAGAAGCGCCGCGGCGCGGCCGCTCCCGTCGCGGCGGCAAGGAGGAAGCCCGGCCCGCTCCCGCCGAAGTTCACACCGACGCGCCGGCCGAGCCTCGCGCCGAGCCGCGCCGGGGACGGCGCAGCCGCTCTGGCCCGCCGGCCGAGCAGCCCTCCATCCTGGACTCGCCGCCGCCTATCGTCGCCGCCGAGCAGGCCGCGAGCCGCAACGACCGTTCCGATCGCGGCGAGCGCGGCGATCGTGGGTTCCGAGGTGATCGCAATCGGGGACGCGAAGGCATGCCCTACGAGGAGCGCCGTCCGCGGCGGTATCGCGAGGATGACCTGGGCCCGCCGGTGGTTGGGCTTGGCGACCACGTCCCAGCCTTCCTGCTGCGCGCGGTGAAGCTGCCGAAGCCGACGGCGGACGCCGAAGCGAGCTGACGCGGAAGAAACTTTTCCTTTTGACGCCCTCCGCAGCGTAACCATGCTGCGGCGCGGGACGAAATCCCCTTTGAGCAGATCAGCCAAAGGGGATTCCGATGCTGCAAGATTGCCGAGGCCTGGACGTCACCAGCGACAGCGCCGCCGCGGTCGCCGCCTATGACGACGCGGTTCACGCCTTCCTGACGCAGAGCGCAGGCGTCGAGCCCGCCTTGGCCCGCGCCCTCGCGGCCGACCCTGACTTCCTGTTGGCTCACGCCTTGCGCGGCTTCTGCGGTCGCCTATCGGCGCGCCGAACCGCCGACCTGATGGTCGAAACCGCGCGCGCCGGCGTCGCCCGGTCGCTGACTCTGCGCTCCGCCACCACAAGGGAGCGCCTCGTCGCAGCGGCGCTCGACCATCTCGCCAACAATCAAGTCGACCTCGCCCTCGCCAATCTGGACGCCGTTCTGACGGCCTTCCCGCTCGACGCCATGGCGGTCAAGCTCGCCCACTCGATCCGGTTTCAGATCGGCCGCGCCGCTGAGATGCGCGCGAGCATGGAGGCGGTTATGCCAGCCTGGAGCGACGACGCCCCCGGTTTCGGGTACATGCTGGGCTGCCGCGCCTTCGCCCACGGTGAGACCGGCGATCTGGCCAGTGCGGAACGTTGGGGCCGCGCCGGGTTGCTGCGCTGCCCGGACGATCGCTGGGGCGCTCACGCCGTCGCTCATGTCTACGAGATGCGCGGGGAGGCGTCTCAAGGGGTGGCCTGGCTTGATCGAGCGCTTGCCGCAGATCCCCTGACCGACGGCTTCCATCGCCACCTCGCCTGGCATCGCGCGCTCGCCTTGGTCGGGCTCAGCCGGCTGGATCAGGCGCTGGAGGCGTTCGACCAGAGCGTCTGGGCGCAACCGGTCATGGAGTATCGCGATCTGGCCAACGCCGTCTCCCTGCTGCGCCGGGTCGAGATGGCGGGCGGACAGGTTGGCGTGCGGTGGGAGAGCCTCTGCGGGGCGGCCGCCGCTTTGCTGGACGACCGACGCCTCGCCTTTTCGGACGGTCACGCCCTGATCGGCCTGATCCGCGCCGGCAAGATCGCGCTCGCGCGGCGAGCCTTCGCCCGGATCGAGCAAGCCGCGCGCGACGGCGAGCTTTCGCCCGCGCATTATCCCGAGGGATCCCTGGCGCTGATGCGAGGCTTGCTGGACGCGGACGCCGCCCTGCTCGACGCCGCCATGGGCTCTCTCGATCAGCTTGGCGGAAGCGTCGCCCAACGCGATCTGTTCCTGCGCAGCGCGATAGAAGCGCTGATCGCGGACAGGAAGCACGCCCGCGCGGCGGAGTTGCTGTCCCAACGCGCCCAGCGTTTCGCCCCCTGCCGGTGGAGCGAGACCGCCGCGCGCCGCACGCTCGCCTCGACGCGCTCCGCCGCAGCATGACCCTCTCCGTCTCCGACCATATCGCCCGCCGCCTCGCCGAAGCGGGCTGCCGCTGGGCGTTCGGCGTTCCCGGCGGCGAAGTGCTGACCTTGATCGACGCGCTGGAGCGGGCGGGCGTCCGCTTCGTCGCGGCGCGCCATGAAGCCGCGGCCGGCTTTATGGCGGAAGGAACCTGGCACGCCACCGGCGCGCCAGGCGTTCTGGTCGCGACCATCGGTCCGGGCGTGGCTAACGCGATCAACCCGGTCGCCAACGCCCAGCAGGACAGGACGCCGCTGATCGTGATCACCGGCTGCGTCGATCCCGCGGACGCGCAAAGCTACACGCACCAGGTCTTCGACCACGGGGCCGCGCTCGCGCCGCTGGTGAAGGCGCGGTTCCTGGTCGCCGCCGGGGCCGGCGCCGCGATCGCGGAAAAGGCCGTCGCGGCGGCCACCGCCCATCCGCCGGGACCTGTGCATATCGATCTGCCCGTGACCGTCGCGGCGAGCCCGGAGCCAGCCGCGCCGGTCGCGCGTCGCCCCGCGCCGGCGCTCTCGCGACCCGCCGACGCGGCGCTGGAGGCGGTGGGCCAAGCGCTGAAGCAGGCGAAGCGGCCGTTGGTTCTGGTTGGGCTGGAGGCTATCACCCACGACGCCGCCGCGGTCGTCAGCGAATTTGTGGTCCGGTACGGCGCGCCGGTCATCACGACCTACAAGGCGAAGGGGGTGATCGACGAGGACAACCCGATCTGTCTGGGGGCGGCGGGCTTGTCGCCGAAGGCAGACGCGATCCTCTTGCCGCTGGTTCGGGAGGCGGACCTCATCCTTCTGATCGGCTATGACCCGATCGAGATGCGCGCGGGTTGGCGCCATCCCTTCGGCGCGGATCAAGTGGTGATCGAGCTGGCGGGTTGGCGAGCCGATCACGGCATGCATCGCGCCGATCACCTGCTCATCGGCGATCTCCGCGAGAGCCTATCGGCGCTGGCCGAGCAGGCGCCCAGCAAGCGCTTCTGGGCGGCGACGGCGCGCAACG
>JBMLRS010000802.1:0-1982 GCA_049240905.1 Elsteraceae bacterium | reverse complement strand
CGAACGCGTTCCAGCAGCCGCTCGGTCTTGGTCAGGACCGCTTCGTCCGGGAAGGGAAAGCCGTCGGGCAGTCCGACCACATCGAACCGCGCGCCGAGCGCCGGCGCTTCGGCGATCACGGCGCGCGCGTAACCATAGCCGCCGGTCGGTTGATTGATGTCGCCGGGGATCGCGAAGGCGATGTCACGCGCCAATGGCGCCCTCGTACCAGGCGCGCGCCACGTCGGACTCGTTCAGGGTCACGCGCAGCCGGTCCAGCGCGCCGGCGTGCGGGCCAAGGTCGCCCTTGGCGATCGCCGCTTTGATCTGATCAAAAATCCAGCGCGCCAGGAACTCGGTCGTGGTCACGATCCCCTTGAACTCCGGGAGATCGTCGAGGTTTCGATAATCCAGAGCGGACAGGGCGGCGCGCAACGCGACATGGGCGGCGCCAATGTCCACCACAAGGCCGTCAGGATCGAGCTCGGCGCGGAAGAACGCGACGTCGACGACATAAGTCGCGCCATGCAGGCGTTGGGCAGGGCCGAACACCTCGCCCTTCAAGCTATGGGCGATCAACACTCGGTCGCGAACCTCAATAGCGTACATCGTCACTCCTTCAGAACATCATCGACCTAGGACCTAGCCCGAACGCGCGGCGGATCAACGCGCGCCTCCCTGCAAACGGCGGTTAACATTCGATGACACAGCGCAACAAGCGCGAAATCAGCGGCTCACATTCGCGGAATAAGCTCCGAGCACCGTTGTTTCGGCTTAGGAGCTAAAGATGACAAGCTTTCAATTCACCATCACGGATGGTTCGGTGACCGGGATTGCCGTGACGCACGGTGATCGCACGCAAGCCCTTCGCATTCCGACGGACGCAACCTTTGCGATCGGGAGCGGGACGATCACCGAAACAATCACGGGCGCCAGAGGCGTTCAGACCCTCACCTTCACCCAGAGCGCGACCGACAGCGCGACCTACACGCTCGCCTCCTCGACGCTGACGATCACATCTCCCAGCGTCGCTGTGGCGAACGGCGTGGAGCGCGGCTACGGCTTCACCATCGCCGACGGCGTGGTGACGGCCGTGCGGGAGGAAGTGACGGTTGGCTCGAACAGTCGCGCCCACGACTTGAAGATATCGTCGACCGACAGCTTCACGGTCGCCAGCGGCGAGATCACCGAGACCCGCTTGCACGACAATGTCGTCGAGACGATCACCTATGTTAAGCCGGAGGGAGCGACGCTTTACGCCGTCGCTTCGGTGAGGTCGATCTACATCGACGCAGGATCCGCGACCACTCATCTCTCCGTGCATGATCAAGCGCGGATCTCCGCGACGGTCTCCGACGGTTCCGTCAGCGCGGTCCAGGCGATCAGTCCGAGCGGCGCGGCGACGACGCTGACGACGAACAGCGACGTCGTCTTCTCGCAGCCCGAATCCGGCTTCATCGTCGAGACCATCACCAGAGGCTCGCGCACGAACTACGAAGTTTTCTACGACGGCGGCGGGGACGGGGTTTACACCTCCGTCGCCCACGGGGTTGGCGCGACCATAGACCTCATGGGCCTGAAGGCGCAGTTGGATCAACTCGACAGCGCCTTGATCGCGCTGCTTTAGCGGGTCCTCCGCTTAGCCTGAATCGCGAAAGGCGGAAAACGCGCTAATTCTCATAATTTCATGAGCATGATCCGCTTCGAAGTGAGCGGATCTTGTTCCAAGGGCGGTCGCGCCGCTTCAACGGCCGCTCGATCCTTCGGCGGCCGGGTACCGAATCAGCGGGCACAGCGCGGAGGATTTCGGGTCGAGCAGCCCGCCTATCGCATGAGGGAGGTCCTCAAACGCGACCGGCCAACCCAACAAGGCGTCCAGCGCTGGGTCCGCCAGCAGATCGAGCGCTTTTGAGAGTCGCCGTCGATAGCTCCAGCGTGGTCTCCGGCCGGCGGAGACCGCGCCGACCTGGCTGGAGACGAGCTTGAGTCGCTGGGAATGAAAC
>JBMLRS010000801.1:0-8051 GCA_049240905.1 Elsteraceae bacterium | reverse complement strand
TGTCGGCGGAAATGATCATTGAGCGGACGCCGTCGGACCGGTGGGATCCGCGCTGCGTGGCGTTGCATCGCTTCTGGTCCGATTTGCGGCTTGAGGGGCGCTGCCCGCCTCGAAGCGCGTTCGATCCGTTGGATTGGCCGGATCTGCTGCCGAACATCTGGATGCTTGACGTCGTGCGCGACCCGTTTCGGCTGCGCTTCCGGCTGGTCGGCTCGGAGGTGGTTGAGCAGATCAAGCTCAACCCCACCGGGAGATGGCTGGATGAGGCGATGCCGCACTTGAACGGGTCGAACGAGTTCATGGACCGGTATCGCGAGGCGGCCGAAACCGGCGAGCCCAGCTGGAAGATCGGGCCGCCCGTGCTGCGCCGATCGAACCCGATCCGGGCGGTCGAGAATCTGATCCTGCCGTTGGCGGGAAAATCAGAAGAGGTTGAGTTCTTGTTGATGCTGTCGGTTTTCCATAGATAAGTCGAACCAGTGTCCGGATAGCGCTGAGAAAGGCCCGCCATGTCCCTGCCCATCATCGAACGCCGCCGGATCGAGGCGGAGCTGATCAAGCCGCTTTATGAGACCCTGGTCGCCAAGTTCGGGGTGGAGCAGGCCCGCGCGGTGATCGAAGAGACGATCCGCAAGTCAGCGATTGCGCAGGCCGCAGGCTTCGCCAAGCAGGTGGAAGGCGGCCCCAGCCTGCAGAGCTTCATGGACATCCAGAAATACTGGACGGCGGAGGGCGCGCTGGAGATCGAGGTGGTGGATAAAGGCGCGGACCACTTCGACTTCAACGTCACGCGCTGCCGCTATTCGGAGATGTACAAGGAGATGGGGTTGGGCGAGATCGGCTCGCTTTTATCCTGCAACCGCGACGGCGCGTTTTGCGAGGGCTATGACCCCAATCTCAAGCTGACCCGCACCCAGACCCTGATGGGCGGGGCCAGCCATTGCGATTTCCGCTATCGCTACGAACGGGTGTAGCCGACCAGCTGGGTGGTGAAGTCGCCCTTGAAGGCCCAGGGGCCGACATGGGTGAATTTGCTTTCCAGATCCACCCAGATCTCGCCGCCGATCGAGCGCCAGCGCGCGCAGAAGGCGTAATCCTCGCTGATGTAGGTGCCGGTGGTGGGATCGATCATGGTCTCGAAGAACAGATGCTTGACCGAATCTCCGATCGGCACGTTCGAGCCGACGTCGATCCGCCGGTAGCTCTGGTCCTTGGCGAGATGCGGGGTCAGCGTCGTGAACACATCGCGTCGGATCATCATGAAGCCGCAGCCGGCATGGCGCGCCCGGGCGAAGCGGCCGTCGCGAATCAGCTTCGACGGTTCCTCGAACTCCACCACGTAATCCGCGCCGTAGGCCGACAGGCTGGCCGGATCCAACGTGTCCTGCGGCACGGTGCGGGCGTAATGCGCGACGTTCGGCCAGTTAACGGTCTTCGACGGATAGATGCCGGCGACCAGCGGGCGGTCGAAATCGACATATTCGAACACCATGTCCGGCTCGAAGCCGATGTCGGCGTCGATGAACAACAGATGCGTCGCGTCGGGGTCGGCCAGAAACATCTGCACCAGCGTGTTGCGCGCGCGGGTGATCAGGGCGTCGCCGCCGATCACCTCCGCCGTGAAGCCGACCCCGCGCTCCATGCAAGCGCGCTGAAGCCGCATCATCGACAACAAATAGTGGTGGGTGACCAGACCCCCGTAACAGGGAGTCGCAACGCAGAGGCGCGGTTTCACGGACACGATGATCGAATCCTATACAGTCAGACGCTCGGACGTAACATTGTCAGCCGCGCCTTGCCATAGCGGCGTTCATCGATCTGCGTCCAACCTTCCGGCGCGACCCAGGCTTCGGCGACCGCGGTCTCAACGACGGCCACGCCTTCGGGGGCGAGCCAGCCCGGCGCGCGCAGCCGCGTCAGCCCAACCGGCGCCAAGCCTTTGCCGTAGGGCGGATCCAGAAAAGCGATGTCGACCGGCTGGGCCGGGGGGGCGCGCAGCGCCGCGACGTCGACCCCGAGGATGACGATCTGATCGACGACGCCCAGATGGGCCGCGTTTTGGCGCAGAAGAGCGAGGGCGACCCGGCTTTGCTCGACGAAGGTGACATGCGCGGCCCCGCGCGAAAGCGCCTCGAAGCCCAGCGCCCCTGTGCCGGCGTAGAGATCCATGATCCGCATCTGATCGAGGCCGGGGGACCAAGGCGCATGGGTGAGGATGTCGAACAGCGCTTCGCGCGCCCGGTCGGAGGTTGGGCGGATCGAGCTGTCCTCTGGCGGCGGCGCCAACTTCCGCCCTTTGAACTTACCCGCGACGATCCGCATCGGCGGCTTCCTTCTGTTGGCGCTCCGCCTCCCGGCGCTCCGCTCGACGCTTGTCGCTGGGCGACAATTTGGGCGCGCTTTCCACCCCCGTCAGCAAACCGCCGAGCTGCGTGCGCAGGATCTTCGGCGCCACTTCCTCGACCGCGCCGCGCGGCAGGTCGCCCAGTTCGAAAGGGCCGTACCCGATGCGGATGAGGCGCGTGACTTTTCCGCCGAGATACTCGATCACCCGGCGGATCTCGCGGTTTTTGCCTTCGCGCAGGGACATGGAGAGCCAGGAGTTGGCGCCTTTGCTCTGATCGATGGTCGCCTGGATCGAGCCGTAGCGAACGCCGTCCACCGTGACGCCTTGCTCCAGCGCCATCAGATGGGATTCCGCGATCGTCCCATAGACGCGGACGCGGTAGCGGCGGATCCAGGCCGTGCTTGGCAGCTCCAACCGGCGCGCGAGGCCGCCGTCGTTGGTCAGCAGAAGCAAGCCTTCGGAGTTCAGATCAAGCCGGCCGATCGAGATCACGCGCGGCAGATCCGGCGGCAAGCGTTCGAACAGGGTCGGGCGGCCCTGCGGGTCCTTGTGCGTGGTGATCAGGCCGTCGGGCTTGTGATAGCGCCAGAGCCGCGGGGCTTCCGGAGCGCCGACGATTTTGCCGTCCACGGTCACGATCTGCGTTGCGGTGACGACGAGCGCGGGGCTGCTGAGAATCTTGCCGTCGACCGCGACCCTGCCCTCCAGGATCAACTTCTCGGCGTCGCGGCGCGAGCAGACGCCAGCCCGCGCGAGACGCTTGGCGATGCGTTCGCCTTCGCGCGGCTGAGCGTCTTCCGGAAGGCGGGAGGCGGCGATTTTCGGATCGCGGGGTGGCTGGGAAGCGGGCATGATCGCGCGAACCATACGGAGGCGTCGGCGTGTCGGCAATGGGGGGCGAGGCGATCGACGCCATGGAGGCGGCGCTGGCGGCGGCGCGAGCGGCGGCCGAGCGCGGCGAAGTGCCGGTCGGGGCGGTGGTCGTGGACGCGTCCGGCGCGCTTTTGGCGACGGCCGGGAACATGGTCGAGGCGTTGGGCGATCCCAGCGCGCACGCGGAGATGCTGGCTCTGCGCGCCGCGGCCAAACGGCTTCAGAGCAAGCATCTGGCCGACTGCGATCTCTATGTGACATTGGAGCCCTGCGCGATGTGCGCGGCGGCGATCGCGTTGTTCCGCGTCCGGCGGCTCTACTTCGCGGCCTGGGACCCCAAGAGCGGCGGCGTGGATCATGGGGCTCGGGTGTTCGAACGCGCGACCACCCATCATCGGCCGGAAGTTTATGGCGGGTTGCGGGAGAGCGAGGCGGCGAAGCTGCTCAGCGATTTCTTCGCCGCGCGGCGCTAAGGCGCTACAGAGGATCTTCACTCAGTTAGGGATGCGACATGATCGAAGTTTGGACCTGGCCGACCCCGAACGGCCATAAAGTGCATATTCTGCTGGAGGAGTTGGGCCTGCCTTACAAGGTCGTGCCGGTCGCCATCGGCAAGGGCGAGCAGTTCAAGCCGGAATTCCTGGCGATCACGCCGAATCACCGCATTCCGGCCATCGTCGATCCGGAAGGGCCGGGCGGCAAGCCGATCCAGCTGTTCGAATCCGGCGCGATCATGATCTATCTGGCGGAGAAGGCGGGGAAACTGATCCCGAAAGACCCCGTCGACCGCTATGTCTGCCTGCAATGGGTGATGTTCCAGATGGGCGGCGTCGGCCCGATGTTCGGCCAGTTCGGCCATTTCAACATGTACGCCGCCGAGAAGATTCCTTACGCGATCGAGCGCTATCAGAATGAAGTGTTGCGGCTGCATCGCGTGCTGGACAAGCGGCTGTCTGATTCTGAATGGCTGGCGGGATCGGAATACTCGATCGCCGACATCATCACCTATCCGTGGCTGCGCTTTCCGGAGCGGCGGAACGTCGTGCTGTCCGAGTTTCCGAACGTGAAGCGGTGGTTTGACGCGATCGACGCGCGCCCGGCGGTGCAGCGCGGCTGCGCGGTGCTGGCGGAGAACCAGCGCCAGGGCGCCATGACCGACGCTGAACGAGAGGTGATGTTCGGCAAAAAGCAGTTCGAAAAGCGATAGAAGCCACAGCCGCCCGCCGTCGGCGGGCGGTTCTTGCTCATAGCCGTATGAAAAATAGCGGCTTTTCGGCTTTTCGCGATTCAGGCCAGATGGAAGACGCGCTAGAGAAATCGGCGGTGGTCAAGCATCGCATGATCTAGGCGCCGCATCCGCGCCTATGCAAGGTTGGACAATTCTTTTGCGTTAATCGTTCTGGTGTATTGATTCAAACTCGCCGGCTTGGATACCCTTCCTCAGCGTATTTCGGTGCAGACAAAGCTGCCGGATCACAAGTAAGTGAATAAAATTTTAAATAGATTTTCAGCGAGCACAGAAGATGGAAATCCGCCGACCTTGGCGTCTCGCTTTTTCCTTAGGCGTCTGTTTGTTCGCCACGTTCGCTGGAGCGGGAGCGGCGGCGGAAAAGCTTGTGATCGGAGGCACTGGGGCGGCGCTCGGTTTCATGCGCAAGGTGGGTGAGGCGGTCAATCGGGACGATCCGTCTTTGTCGATCCAGGTGCTGCCGAGCATCGGCAGCACTGGCGGCGCGCGCGCCTTGACCGAAAACGCTTTGTCTCTGGCGTTGGTGGGGCGGGCGCTTTCCCCGGGAGAAGTTCTGAGCGGGATCTCCGAGGCGGTCTGCTTCCTCACTCCCTTCGCGTTCGTCACCTCGACGACGGGCGTTTCGAACGTCTCGCGCGCCGAAGTGACTTCATACTACGCAGGGGAGCGCCCGATCTGGCCGCACGGGGCCTCGGTTCGGGTGATCCTGCGGCCGGTGAGCGACGCCGCGACCCCGTTTCTGAACGAGTTGATCCCGGGCATGGCGGAGGCGTTGGCGCGGGCCAGAACGCGCCGGGAGATTCCCGTCGCCGCGTCGGATCAGGATAATGTCGAAATGGCGGCGAGCATCGCCGACTCGCTGACCGCAGCCACCTTGGCCCAACTCATCACCGATTCCGTTCCGCTGACCAGATTGAGCCTGGATGGCGTGCCTCCGACGATTGAGCGCATGACGGGCGGCGATTACCCGCGTGGCTACCGATTCTGCGTGACGCGGGGGCGAACGCCTTCGGACGGGGCCTTGAGGTTGATCGCGTGGATGCGCAAGCCAGGGCTCGAGGCGTTCTACGCGTCGCTCGGCGTGGTCCGACAATGAGCGGCTCGCAGTCCGATCAGTCAGGGGCGCCAGAGTCTTCATGGATTCTGCGCCGCGTCCGCAGGCTCGGTCTGGCGCTCGCCGTCAGTCTGGCGTTGCTGATCCCCGGCGGCGCCGCCGTCATGAAGTTCTCGACGCTTCGGCATGACCAACAGCTTCTGGCGAGCCTTTCCGCCGCCGAGTTGTCGAAGCACATCTATCGCGCCGGCCCATCCTGGCGTTTCGCCCGCAATCACATCGAGACGCGCCTCGAGACCTACCGCGCATGGCCCTACCAGAGCCAGTTGACCGTGCGGGACGCCGCTGGAAACGTCGCGCTGACGTTGGGCGAGGCTCAGGAGTGGCCGGTTCTGCGGTTGACCATGTCGGTGACGATCGCGACGGAAAGTCTCGCGGAGATCGAAACGGCCGTCAGCCTTTGGCCGACATTCGTCGACCTGACCTGGCTGATCTTCCTGGGCGCGGCGCTGGGCGGCGCGGCCTATTTGATCATCACGCGACTACCCTCGCGGCTGGTCGCCGACTTGCTGGGCCATCTTCAAGTGGAGCGGGAGCGGGAGCGCCATGCGACCGAACTGCGTCATGCCGCGGAAGCGGCCAATCGCACCAAATCGGAGTTCATCGCGAACGTCAGCCACGAGATCAGAACGCCGATGAACGGCGTTCTGGGGATGGTCAGCCTGCTCCGCGACACCAAGCTGGATCCCCGTCAAAGGGAGTATGTCGAGACGATCCAGGGGTCCGGCGAAACCCTGCTGACCATCCTCAACGACGTGCTGGATTTCTCGAAGATCGAAGCGGGCCGGTTCGGCATAGAAAGCTTTGACTTCGACGTGGTTGAGATGGTGGAGGACGTCACGGAACTGTTCGGCGGAATGGCGAGCCGCAAGGGCCTGGAGATTCTGATCAAGGTCGATCCGTCCACGCCGACGATGGTGAGCGGCGACGGCGGACGCATCCGGCAAATCCTGTCCAACCTGATCAGCAACGCCGTGAAGTTCACCGATCGCGGCGGCGTGACCGTGGCGGTGGATGCGCCGCACAGAGCGGAGGGCGTGGCGACGCTTCGCTTTCAGGTCCGTGACACGGGGCCTGGGATCCCGAAGAGTCTTCAAGAGCGATTGTTCGAACCATTCGTTCAAGCCGACAATTCAGCGACTCGCCGCCATGGCGGGACGGGCATCGGGCTGGCGATCGCCAGGAATCTCGCGACTCTGATGGGCGGCGAGGTTTCGGTCGCCAGCGGCGTGGGGGAAGGCAGCGTTTTCACCCTGACTCTGACGACGCCGATCGCCGCGTCACCTGCGTCGAGCGATGGGGCGAGCCTGGGGCCGCTCAGAGCGTTGGTGGTTGATGACTATCGCGACGCCGCGATCGCCGTTCGGGACGTGCTGGCGCCCTGGGGCGTTGACTGCGACCTCACATGCAGCGGCGACGAAGCTCTGCGCATGGTGATGGCGGCGGCCAAGGCGGGGCGGCCTTATCGAGCGGCGTTGATCGATTACCAGATGCCGGAGATGGACGGCGCCACGCTCGCCGGATTGATCCGTGGCCTTGACCCGGCGATCACCCTGCTGCTGATGAGTTCGACCCCGCAGTCAGCGCTGCTGGCTGAGCGTGGCGGACCGTTTCACGACATGCTGTTGAAGCCGTTGCGGCGCAGCCGGCTGCATGACGCGCTGGTGGGTATTGGCCGCGCAAGCGAGCGAGAGTCGGCCGGCGGGGAGTTGGCGACGGACTCGGCGCCGGCGCGCAGAATCCTTCTGGTCGATGACAATCAGGTCAATCTCAGGATCGCGCGCGGGTTTCTCGAGACGGCCGGCCATCGGGTCGACATGGTGAATGACGGCGAAGAGGCGGTGCAGGCGGCCCGCGCCCGCCCCTATGATCTGATCTTGATGGACATCCACATGCCGGTGATGGACGGGTATGAGGCGACGCGCCGAATCAGGCGGCTTGAAGGGCCGGCCGCGCGAGTGCCCATCGTCGCGTTGTCCGCCGACGCTCTGTCGGAGATCGGCGGCAAGGCGAAGGACGCAGGCATGGACGAGTTCCTGCCCAAGCCGGTCGATCGCCGGAAGCTGGTTCGCACGATCGAACGCCTGACCTCAGCGATCCAGCCGCTGATCACGGAGATTCCCGCGAGCCCGCAGCAGGCGGACGATCGGATAGCGGCGCTTTTGGAGGATTTCTCCGCCGACGAATTGATCGACCTCATACAGCGGTGCGCGCGCGAGTTGAACGAGGGTCGGGCGCAACTCGCCGACTATCGCGACGGGGCGGCCTCGCCCGGTTTCTTGGAGTTGGTCCACGGCTTGAAGGGCATGTCCGGGAATCTAGGGCTTATGACGGTCAGCGCCGCGCTGTTCCGTGTGGAGACGGCGCTGCGGCGAGGCGAGCCGGCGGCTGAGCTGATCAAAAGCGCGCTGTCCTCGATCAGTGAGACGATCGCGCCGGAGCAGATGCAAGCCCTGACAGACGGGATT
>JBMLRS010000800.1:0-5935 GCA_049240905.1 Elsteraceae bacterium | reverse complement strand
CCTAGCGGCGATAAATCGCAAATGCAAGGGGCTTTAGGCGATCGCCTCCGCGTGATGACAGGCGACCATGCGCCCCTCGACGGATCGAAGCTCCGGGGACTCCGCGCGGCAACGATCCGTGACATGCGGGCAGCGTCCATGAAAGCGGCAACCCGAGGGCGGATTGAGCGGCGAAGGCAGTTCTCCGGTCAACGGCGGGGTGTTGCGCCGGTCGGTCGGATCCACCGCCGGCGTCGCCGCCAGCAGCGCGCGGGTGTAGGGATGGGCCGGCGCCGCGAACAGCTGTTCTTTCGTCGCCATCTCGATCGGGCGGCCGAGATACATCACCATCACGCGGTTCGCGATGTGCCGCACCACGCCCAGGTCATGGCTGATGAACAGATAGGCGAGGCCGAACTCCTGCTGCAGATCCATCAGCAGGTTCAGCACCTGCGCCTGGATCGAGACGTCCAGCGCCGAGACCGGCTCGTCCGCCACCACCAGCTTCGGATTCAGCATCAACGCGCGCGCGATGGCGATGCGCTGGCGTTGGCCGCCGGAGAACATATGCGGGTAGCGGCCATACTGGTCCGCGCGCAGCCCGACCTTCTCGATCATGCGCAGCGCCGACGCGCGGCGCGCCTGAGCGTCGCCCTCGCCCGCGATCACCAACGGCTCCTCCAGGATAGAGCCGACCGTCTTGCGTGGGTTCAGCGAGCCGTAGGGGTTCTGAAACACCATCTGCACGGTGCGGCGCAGAGCGCGGCGCGACTCCGACGGCGGCCCGACGGCGTCCATCCCGTCAAGCTTCAGATCGCCGGCGGTGGGCGCCTCCAGCAGCGCGACCATGCGCGCGAGCGTCGACTTTCCGCAGCCGCTCTCTCCGACCACCGCGAGGGTCTCGCCCTCGGCCAGGGTGAAAGAGA
Source organism: Elsteraceae bacterium (assembly GCA_049240905.1). GTDB lineage: Bacteria > Pseudomonadota > Alphaproteobacteria > Elsterales > Elsteraceae > JBMLRS01. The sequence goes on along the minus strand of JBMLRS010000800.1, from coordinate 5,030 downwards.
CGCCATCCACGGCGCGGAGAAGCTGGCGCTTGGCGAACAAGCCGCGCTTCACGGGGTAATGCTGCGCCAGATTATCGGCGACCAGCAGCGGGGCTTGGGTCATGGCGTCGCCACCGGAAAATGGCACCGCGCGAAAGCGTCGCCGACCGGCTGCAATCCTGGCCGTTCGGTCACGCAGCGGCTCTGGCGTCGATCGCAGCGGGGCTCGAACACGCAACCGACCGGGCGGTCGTCAATGCCGGGCACCATGCCCGGGATGTTGGCGAGGCGGCGTCGGCCTCCCGCGCGCTCCGGCAAAGCGTCCAACAGGGCTGCGGTGTAGGGATGGCGCGGGGCCTGGAACAGGCGGTCGGCGGCCTGCGTTTCGGCCACCTGGCCGGCGTACATCACCTGAATGCGCTGGGCGGTCTCCGCCACCACGCCCATATTGTGGGTGATCAGGCAGAGCGCCATGCCGCGCTGGCGTTGCAGATCGACCAAAAGATCCAGGATCTGCTTCTGGATCGTCACGTCCAGGGCCGTGGTCGGCTCGTCGGCGATCAGAAGCTTTGGATTACAGGCGATCGCCATGGCGATCATCACGCGCTGGTTCATGCCCCCGGACAGTTGATAGGGAAAATTGCCGGCGCGCTCCTCCGGCGCTGGAATCCCCACCTGCCGCAGCAGATCGACCACGCGCGCGCGGCGATCGCCGCGCGATCCTGATTCATGGAGCTTCAGCGCCTCCGAGATCTGCCACCCCACCGTAAAGCAGGGATTCAGGCTGGTGGTCGGCTCCTGAAACACCATGGCGATGTCGCGGCCCACCCGTTGGCGGCGCGCGCGCGGGGTGAGGCCCAGCAGATCCACGCCCGCAAAGCGCATCACGTCCGCGGTCACCTTGCCCGGCCAGGGGATCAAACCCATGACCGCCAGCATGCTGACGCTCTTGCCGGATCCACTCTCCCCGACGATGCCCAGCACCTCGCCGGCCTCGACCGTCAGATCCACCGAGTCCACGGCGCGAAACGCGCCGCGCGCGGTCGCGAACTCGACGGACAGGTTCCTGATCTCCAGAAGCGGCATGGTCAGCGCTTCAGCTTGGGGTCGAGCGCGTCGCGCAGCCCGTCGCCGAACAGGTTGAACGCCAGAACCGTGATCAGGATCGCGAAGCCCGGGAAGGTCACCACCCACCAGGCGCGCTGCACGAACTGCAACGCGTCGGCCAGCATCGTGCCCCACTCGGGCGTTGGCGGCTGCGCGCCCAGCCCCAGGAATCCCAGCGCCGCCAGATCCAGGATCGCGGTGGAGAAGCTCAAGGTGGTCTGGACGATCAGCGGGGCCAGGCAATTGGGCAGGATGGTCAGCACCATCAAACGCAGTCCGCCGGCGCCGGCCATGCGCGAGGCCATCACATATTCCTTGCCCCGCTCCGCCATGACCGCGGCGCGGGTCAAGCGCACGAAGCTCGGCAGCAGCACGATCGCCACCGCCATCATCGCGTTGATCAGGCTGGGGCCGAGGATCGCGACCACGGCGATCGCCAGCAGCAAGGTCGGCAAGGCCATCATGATGTCGATCGCGCGCATCACCAGCACGTCCACCACGCCGCCGACATAGCCGGCGATCAGGCCGATCGAAACGCCGACCACGAAAGCGATGGAGACGACCAACGCGCCGACCGAGAGGGACAGCCGCGCGCCGTAGAGCAGCCGGGTCAGCAGATCGCGGCCGACATCGTCCGTGCCCAGCAGATAGCGAGCGTTGCCGCCCGGATCCCAGGAAGGCGGCAGCAGCAGCGCCGCGCGGTCCTGCTCGAACGGGCTATGGGGCGAGATCAGCGGCGCCAGGATCGCCAGCGCCACCAGCAGCAAGGCGATCACGAGGCCGCCCACGGCTCCGCGGTTGCGCGCGAACTGCCGCCAGAAGTCACGCAGCAACTCACCCACGGCGGATCCTCGGATTGATCGCGCCATAGGTCAAATCGACCAGCAGATTCACCAGGATGATCACGGAGGCGACCAAAAGCAGCCCGCCCTGCAGCACCGGGTAATCCCGCCGGTTGATGCTTTCGATCAGCCATTTGCCGATGCCCGGCCAGGCGAAGATCGTCTCCGTCAGCACCGCGCCGGCGAACAGGGACCCGACCTGAAGGCCAATCACCGTCACGACCGGAATCAGGGCGTTTCGTAGCGCATGAATTCCCACCACGCGCAGGGGCGAGGCGCCTTTCGCGCGCGCGGTCCGCACATAATCCTCGCTCAGCACCTCCAGCATGGCGGAGCGCGTCATGCGCGCGATCACGGCCATGGGAATGGTGCCGAGCGCGACCGCCGGCAGAATCAAATGCCGCAGCGCTGAGGTGAAGGCGCCGCTTTGTCCGGACAGCAGGCTGTCGATCAGCATGAAGCCTGTGACGGGCTCGAAATAATAGAGAAGTCCGATCCGCCCGGTGACCGGGGTCCAGCCGAGCGTGACGGAGAAGGTGAGAATCAGCAGCAGCGCCCACCAGAAGATCGGCATGGAATAGCCGGTGAGGGAGAAGCCCATCACCGCGTAATCCAGGGGCCCTCCTCGATTGACCGCCGCCAAGATCCCCGCCGGCAAGCCGATGATCAGCGCGACCAGCATGGCCGCCAGCGCCAACTCCACCGTCGCCGGGAACAGGGTCAGGAATTCGGTGAGCACGCTCTCGCGGGTGACGATGGATTTGCCAAGGTCGCCCTGCAAGGCGCGGCCGACATAGTCGGCGTATTGCACGGGCAAGGGGCGGTCGAAGCCCATCTCCGCGCGCAGGCGGGCGTGGCGCTCCGGCGTGATGCCGCGCTCCCCCGCCATCAACTCGATCGGATCGCCCGGCACCATCCGGATCAATCCGAAGGCGAGGATGGTGATCCCCAGGAAAGTGGGGATCACCAGGCCCAGCCGCGTCAGCAGAAAACCTAACACGAGCGTTTTTTGCCGTTACTTCACCGTTACGCCGTAGAAATCGTAGCGGCCCAGCGGGTCCATCTTGAAGCCCTCCACGCCCTTGCGCATCGGCACATAAGCGACGGAGTGCGCGACGGTCAGCCAAGGCGCCTCCCTCTTGAAGATCACCTGAGCCTGCTCATACAGCGCGGTGCGTTCGGACTTCACGCCGGTTTTCCGCGCCTTCTGCACCAGGGCTTCGAAATCCTGGTTGCACCAGCGGGCGCGATTGCCGCCGGCCTTAGCCGCGGCGCAGCCCAGCAACTCGAAGAGGAAGTTGTCGGGATCCCCCGTGTCGCCGGTCCAACCCAGCAGGTAGGTCTGATGTTCCCCGGCGCGGCCGCGCTTCAGATATTCGCCCCAATCGAAGGTCACGATCTTCGCCTTGACGCCGATCTTCTCCCAATCGGCCTGGATCATCTCGGCCATGCGGCGCGCGCCCGGGTTATAGGGACGGCTGACCGGCATCGCCCAGAGATCGGTCTCGAAGCCATTGGCCAGACCCGCCTCGGCCAACAGCTTCTTGGCCGCTTCCGGATCGTAGGGATCGTCCTGAACCGCGTCGTTGTAGCCCCAGATCGTCGGCGGCATCGGGTTCTTGGCCGCCTTGCCGGCGCCCAGATAGATCGCCTGGATGATCGCCGCCTTGTTCACGGCCATGTTGAGCGCCTTGCGCACGCGCACGTCATCCAGCGGCTTTTTCTCGACGTTATAGGCGAGATAGCCGACGTTCAGACCTTCGCGCTCCGCCAGGAACAGGTTCGGATCGGCCTTCATCGCCGCGATGTCGGCCGGGGCCGGCAGCGCCATCACCTGGCACTCGTTCGCCTTCAACTTGGCGAAGCGAACGGCGGCGTCGGGCGTGATCGCGAAGATCAAGTCGGAGACCTGAGCCTTCGGTTTCCAGTAATCGGCGTTGGCGCGATACCGGATCACCGCATCCTTCTGATAGGCGACGAACTGGAACGCGCCGGTGCCAATCGGCTCAAGGTCGATCTTCTCCGGCGTCTTGGCCGTCATCAGCTTGTCCGCATATTCGGCGGAGTAGATTGACATGAAGTCCATCGCCAAATTGGTGAGGAACGGCGCCAGCGGCTCCTTGATCGTCAGACGGATCGTGTGGTCATCGATCTTCTCGACCTTCGACAGCGCCTCCCCCATCCCGAGGCTGTTGAAGTACTCGTACTTCCCACCATTGACTGGGTTGTAAGGGTGCGTCTTGTCGAATTGCCTGTTGATCGTGAACATCACGTCGTCGGCGTTGAAGTCGCGCGTCGGCTTGAAGTAGCTGGTGGTGTGAAACTTCACGCCTTTGCGCAGCTTCAAGGTGTAGACCAAGCCATCGGGCGAGATCTCGTAACTCTCGGCCAGACCGGGGACCAGATCCGTGCTGCCGCGATCGAACTCGATCAAGCGGTTGTAGATCGGGGTCGCCGCGGCGGTGTTGCTGGTGCCGGACGTCGCGGTCATTGGACCGAAATTTTCTGGACTTCCTTCGGAACAAAAGGCCAGCGGCTTCGACTGCGCGAAGGCCGCGCCGGAGCCGGCCATCAAGGCCGCCGCGCAGGCCGCCGCAAGAAAAATGGATCGCATTTCGGATTAACTCCCTGGATTGCTCCCGCTTTATGATCGCGGAAAACACATTTCGGACCCTATCTCACCGCCTCTGCGGCGAAAAGGTCTAGTTCGGCGTGATGCGCGCCCTAATCGTCGGAGCCATGGCGGCCCATGCGCACGTCCCGGTGAACCCAGACGTTGATCAGCATGCCAAAGCCGATCATCGTCACGACCATCGAGGTGCCGCCATAGGAGACCATCGGCAAGGCCATCCCCTTGGCCGGAATCAACCCCATGACCATCGCGACGTTGATGAAGACCGAGAGAAAGACCGAGGTCACGATCCCCATGGCGACCAGACGGCCGTAATGGTTCACCGATCGGAAGGCGATCGCGTAACCGTAGGCGAACAGCAGGAAATACAACCCCAAAAGCCCAAGCGAACCGACCATGCCGAATTCTTCGGCCAGCATGGTGAAGATAAAGTCGGTCTGCTTCTCCGGCAGGAAATTCAGGTGGCTCTG
>JBMLRS010000799.1:0-3619 GCA_049240905.1 Elsteraceae bacterium | reverse complement strand
GCGTGATCGGCCCGAATGGCGCGGGCAAATCCACCCTGTTCCGCATGATCACCGGCGGCGAGAAGCCGGACGCCGGCAGCTTCCGGGTCGGCGAGACGGTCGTGCTCGGCTATGTCGATCAGAGCCGCGACAGCCTGGACGACAACAAGACGGTGTGGGAGGAGATCTCCGGCGGCGCTGAAGAAATCGACCTGGGCCGCCGCAAGCTGCCAAGCCGCGCCTATTGCGCCCTGTTCAATTTCCGCGGCCCGGACCAGCAGAAGAAGCTGGGCATGCTCTCGGGCGGCGAGCGCAACCGCGTGCATCTGGCCAAGATGCTGAAGCAGGGGGCCAATCTTCTGCTGCTCGACGAACCGACCAACGATCTGGACGTCGACACCCTGCGCGCGCTCGAAGAAGCCCTGCTGGACTATCCGGGCTGCGCGGTGGTGATCAGCCACGATCGCTGGTTCCTGGACCGCACCGCCACGCACATCCTGGCCTTCGAGGGCGACAGCCAGGTGGTCTGGTTCGAGGGCAATTATGAGGCGTATGAAGCGGACAAGAAGCGCCGTCTGGGCGCCGACGCCAACGAGCCGCACCGCATCAAGTACAAGCCGATCGCCCGGTAGGACCCGTCTGCCGCTTGCGGCGGGAAGATCAGCCACCACATGCGTGTGATATTGATCTTCCTGCGAGCGGACGATGACGAAAGCCCCCAAGAAACCGTCCTCCTCGCGCGTCTATCAGTGCGGCTGCCTGTGCGGGGCCGTGCGGTTCGAAGCAACCGGGCCGGCGCTGAAGCCCCATAGCTGCAGTTGCGGCATGTGCCAGCGTCATTCCGGCGCCCAGACCGTGAATTGGGTGGAGTTCCCCAGGGACAGCGTGGCCTGGACCGGCCCAGCCGGCCGACCTTCAGTTTATCGATCGTCGGACATCACCAGCCGCGCCTTTTGCGGAACCTGCGGCTCGACCATCGGCGCCATCGACGACGCGCCCGTCGTGGCTCTGGTTCTCGGCGCCTTCGACCCTCCGCTCAAAAAGGAGCTGGCGCCGATCCGCCATTCCTTCGTCTCCAAGCGACCGAAATGGTGGTCGGTCGAGATCGCCATCTAACCCAAGGTCGATCGGTCGCATTCAAACGGCCGTCGTGCGATCTTAAGGTCAGATCAACCCCTGACGCTTGGAGACATCGCCATGACGCGCCGCCTGCTATTCGCCGGATTGCTATCCCTGACGCTCGCCCTGCCGGCGCTCGCCCATCATGGATGGGGTGGGTTCGACACCAACAAGCCGCTGGACCATAGCGGCGCTGTCAAGGAATCCAGCTTCAGCAATCCCCATGGCGTGGTGAAGACCATGCGCGACGGCAAAGAACTGACCTTTGAGCTGGCGCCCGTTTCCCGGATGGAGACGCGCGGCCTGACCGCGGCCGACATCGCGCCAGGCAAGACCGTGCGGCTTTACGGCTATCAGAACAACGGCGTGTCGACGGTTTACCGCGCGGAATGGATCGAGATCGCTGGCCGGCGCATCGAACTGCGCTGACCGGTGCAGGCCTGGCTGCTGGCGCTGGAGCATTCAGGCGCGACCCGCCTGCTGCAGACGATCCCCGGCCTCTATCCCGTCGTCTCGGCGCTGCATCTGCTGGGCATATCGCTGTTGATGGGTCCGATCCTTATCGTGGATTGGGCGCTGCTGCGCGGGCGAACAAGCCCTTGGGAGGGCCTGCAACGGATCGCGGCGGCGGGCTTCGCGATCGCGGCCGTCACGGGCATGGCGCTGTTCACCGTGCAGGCGTCGAAATACGCCTTCAATCCCGCGTTTCTGGGCAAGCTGGCGCTGATCGGCCTGGCCGGCGCCAATCTGCTGGCCTACCGTTGGATCGGCCGCGACCGTCCAAGGGGCTTCGCGCTCTGCTCCCTGACGATCTGGCTGGCGGCGCTGCTGTCCGGCCGTTTCATCGCCTTCCTATAAGGGCGGCGGCTTGATCGGGAAGGTGACATGGCGGACGGTCACGCTGTGGCCGAGGATGAAGCTGGACAGTTCCTCGGTGTCGAGGGGCTTGGCGATCAGATAGCCTTGGGCTGAATCGCAACGCAGCTTTTGCAGCGCGCTCAACTGCGCGATGGTCTCCACCCCCTCCGCGACGACCTGCATGTCCAGATCATGCGCGAGGCCGATGATCGCGCGGACGATCTGCTCGTCTTCCTGCCGACCGGCGCAGCGCTGCACGAAGCTGCGGTCGATCTTCAGGGTCTTGGCGGCGAGCTTGCGCAGATAAGCGAGGGAGGAATAGCCGGTGCCGAAATCATCGATGGCGATTGAGACCCCGCGATCCTGGAGCAAACGCAGCGTGCGGCGCGTGTCGTCGGCGTCGGTCATCAACATGCCTTCCGTCACCTCCAACTCCAGGGCGTCGGCCGGCAGGTTGGCGTTGCGCAAGGCGGCGTCGACGATCGCGACCACGTCATGCACCTTGAACTGCAGGGGTGAAAGATTCACCGCGATCGTGAAGCCTGGCATGCCCTGCTCGCGCCAACGCGCGGCCATCAGGCAGGCTTCCTCCAGCACGAATTCGCCGATCACGCCGATCAGGCCGCTGCGCTCGGCGATGGGGATGAATTCGGCGGGCGAGACATTGCCGTGATCGGGGTGATACCAGCGCGCCAGCGCCTCCATGCCCAGCACGTCGCCTGACTTCAAATCGATCTTGGGCTGATAGTGGATGGAGAAGGTCCGCTCGATCGCGGAGCGGCGCAGATTCGCTTTGATCTGCCCGGCGCGCATGGCCTGCGCGCCCAGCGCCTCCGTGAAGAAGGAATAGCGTCCGCGCCCCTCCTGCTTGGCGCGGTAAAGCGCAAGATCGGCGTGGCGCAGCAGATCCTCCGGCGAGCGCCCGTCGTTCGGGTAGATCGACACGCCGATGCTGCCGCCCGTTACCATCTCCACGTCCTGAATCACGATTGGCTTCGCCAGCACGGCGTTCAAGCGCTCGGCCAGAACGCCTGCGTCGTCGGTCTCGCCATGGGCCGAGAGATCCTGCAACACCGCGAATTCGTCGCCGCCCAGCCGCACGACCACGTCCACGCCGCGGGTCGCCATGCCAATGCGCTCGGCCATCTCGATCAACACCTTGTCGCCGACGGGATGGCCGTGGACGTCGTTGATCTCCTTGAAATGGTCGAGATCGATGACGTGCATGGCGAAGCGCGTGTCGAAGCGCCGCGCCTGCTCCATCATGCTCTCAAGCCGCTCCTGCAGCAGCGCGCGATTGCCCAGCTTGGTCAGCGGATCGTGGGTCGCGAGATGGCGCATCCGCGCCTCCGAGCCCTGTACCTGCTCGATCGCCAGATCGCGCTGCTGAACAGTCTGCGCCAGTTCCTGCGCCAGTGACCGGTTGTCGGCGAACAGCTGGCTGGTCTGCTGCAGGCGGCTCATGGTCTCGACCAGCAACGCCTTCAGGAAATGCACCCCAAAGGCCGGCTCCGACTCGATCACCGCGCGCGCCTGCAATCTTGGAAACTCCAGCACGGTGGTCGGCTCAACCGCCATGATGCCGACCCCGGGCGCGCTCTCACGGATCAAACCGCCCTCGCCGAAATAGTTTTCCGCATGCACCTCGATAAAGTCGACGCGC
>JBMLRS010000798.1:0-1901 GCA_049240905.1 Elsteraceae bacterium | reverse complement strand
CAGCAAATCCGTGGACAAGACCGCCGCGCTGACCACCGTGGAGCGGTTGAGCCAGGAGGAGCGGCGCGAGGAGATCGCCCGCATGCTGTCCGGGGCCAGCGTCACCGACGCCGCGCGCGCCGCCGCGTCCGATCTGATGGGGTTATTGCTGTGAAGCCGGTCGAGGAACTGGGGAAAAATCAAGCCAAGCTGGAGTGGAGGCGGCTTTCCCAAACGCTGAAGGAGGCGAACGAGGCCTACCATCGCAACGACGCGCCGATCATGGACGACGCCGCCTTCGACGCGCTGCGCCGCCGACTGGAGGCGATCGAGGCGAAGTTCCCGGAATTCGCTGGCGACAGCCCGACCGCCGCCGTGGGCGCTACGCCCGCCGCAGGTTTCGCCAAGATCGCGCATAAGCGCCCGATGCTCTCGCTCGGCAACGCCTTTTCGGACGAAGACGTGGAGGAGTTCCTGCGCGGCGTCCGATCCTTCCTGGCCCGCGACTTCGAGCGCGACCCGGAGCTCGAGCTGGCGGTGATGGCGGAGCCGAAGATCGATGGCCTGTCCCTCTCCCTCACCTATGTCGATGGCGCGCTGATCCAGGCCGCCACGCGCGGCGATGGGGCCGAGGGCGAGGACGTGACCGCCAATGTGCGCACGATCAAGGAGATCCCCGCGCAGTTGGCCGGCGATTCCTGGCCGAAGGAGATCGAGATCCGCGGCGAGGTCTATCTGCGCCGCGACGATTTCCTGACCCTGAATGAAACCCAGGCGGCGGGCGGCAAGCCGGTGTTCGCCAACCCGCGCAACGCGGCGGCCGGCAGCCTGCGCCAGCTGGACCCGAAGATAACCGCCTCCCGCCCTCTCAAGTTCTTCGCCTACGCCGTGGGCCATGTCGAAGGCGACATCGGGGCGAGCCAGAGCGAGATGCTGGCGAAGTTCGCCGCCTGGGGCCTGACGGTGAACGACAAGGCGCGGCCCTGTCGCTCCGCCGAGGAGTTGGTGCGCTATTGGCGCGACATCGGCGATCTGCGCCCCAATTTGCCCTATGACATCGACGGCGTGGTCTACAAGGTCGACCGCTTCGATTGGCAGGAGCGGCTGGGCATGGTCAGCCGCGCCCCACGCTGGGCGATCGCGCACAAGTTCCCGGCGGAGCAGGCGCGCACCCGACTGAACGCCATCACCATCCAGATCGGTCGCACCGGCGCCCTGACTCCAGTGGCGGAACTGGAGCCGATCAATGTGGGCGGCGTGGTGGTGAGCCGCGCCACCCTCCATAACGCCGACGAGATCGCCCGCAAGGACCTGCGGGTTGGCGATCTGGTGATCGTGCAGCGGGCGGGCGACGTGATCCCGCAGATCGTGGCCTCCATCCCCGAGGCGCGGCCGGCGGACTCGAGGGAATTTGTCTTCCCCGAGGTCTGCCCGGCCTGCGGCTCCGCCGCCCGGCGCGGCGAGGGCGAAGTGGTGCTGCGCTGCACCGGCGGCCTGATCTGCCCGGCGCAAGCGGTGGAGCGGCTGCGCCATTTCGTGAGCCGCGACGCCTTCGACATCGAAGGCCTGGGGGAGAAGAGCATCCAGGCCTTCTTCGACGACAAGCTGATCCACTCCCCCGCCGACCTGTTCGATCTGCGCGACCATGCCGAAATCATCCTGAAGAAGGAGGGCTGGAAGGAGAAATCGCTGGGCAATCTGCTGGCCGCGATCGAGGCGCGCCGCCAGATCCCGCTGGAGCGCTTCATCTTCGCCCTGGGGATCCGACAGATCGGCGAGGCCACGGCCAAGCTTCTGGCCCGCCATTACGGCTCGATCGAGGCTTTGTCCGACGCGCTGACCCTGGCCGCAGATCGTGATTCTGACGCTTGGCGCGACCTGGAGGCGATCACCAATATTGGGGCCAGCACCGCGGGCGATCT
>JBMLRS010000797.1:0-5013 GCA_049240905.1 Elsteraceae bacterium | reverse complement strand
TGGCCAGCACCACGCCGGTCACGCCGCCGACGGTGAACAGGAAGATGAAGCCGATGGAGAACAGCATCGGGGTCTTGAACTCGATCGAGCCGCCCCACATGGTCGCGATCCACGAGAAGATCTTGATGCCCGTGGGCACCGCGATGATCAGGGTCGCCGCCGTGAAGTAGGCGCGCGTGTCGATGGCGAGACCGGTGATGTACATGTGGTGCGCCCACACCACGAAGCCGACCACGCCGATCGAGACCATGGCGTAGGCCATGCCCAGATAGCCGAAAACCGGCTTGCGCGAGAAGGTCGAGACGATGTGGCTGACGATGCCGAAGGCCGGCAGGATCATGATGTACACTTCGGGGTGGCCGAAGAACCAGAACAGATGCAGGTACAGCATCGGATCGCCGCCGCCGGCGGGATCATAGAACGCGGTCCCGAAATTGCGGTCGGTCAGCATCATGGTGATGGCGCCGCCCAGAACCGGCAAGGACAGCAGCAGCAGGAAGGCCGTCACCAGCACCGCCCACACGAACAGCGGCATCTTGTGCAGGGTCATGCCCGGCGCGCGCATGTTGAAGATGGTGGTGATGAAGTTCAGCGCGCCCAGGATCGACGAGGCGCCGGCGAGGTGCAGCGCGAAGATCGCCATGTCCACGGCCGGCCCAGGTTGGCCTGAGGTCGCCAAGGGCGGATAGACGGTCCAGCCCGTGCCCGCGCCGCCGCCGACGAAAGCCGAGCCGAGAAGCAGCAGGAAGGCCGGGATCAGCAACCAGAAGCTGATGTTGTTCAAGCGCGGGAACGCCATGTCCGGCGCGCCGATCATGATGGGCACAAACCAGTTGCCGAAGCCGCCGATGAGCGCGGGCATCACCACGAAGAACACCATGATCAGGCCGTGGGCCGTGGTGATCACGTTCCACACCTGCCCGTCAGCCACGAACTGCAGGCCGGGCTGGGACAACTCGGCGCGCATGAGGCCGGAGAAGGCCCCGCCGATCAGGCCGGCGATGATCGAAAAGATGATGTAGAGCGTGCCGATGTCTTTGTGGTTGGTCGACAACAGCCACCGACGCCAACCGGTCGGATGATGCCCATGGTCATGATCATGCGCCGGAGCGCCAGCATAGTAACTCATCTCGTCTGCTCCTGTCGCGGCGCGTTCGGCGCCGAACTAATCCTATGGGCTCGCTCGCGCCGCGCTTATCGCGCGGGCGCGGCGGCCAACTGAACCTTCGAGCCCCCGTCGACGGCGGCGAACTTCTTCTTAGCGTCCTCAACCCAGGCGGCGTATTTCGCCTTGGAGACCACTTCGACGGCGATCGGCATGTAGCCGTGATTCACGCCGCAGATCTGGTTGCACTGGCCGTAGAACACGCCTTCCTTGGTCGCGCGGACCCAAATCTCGTTGGTTCGACCCGGGAACGCATATTTTTGCGCCGCAAGCGCGGGGACGAACCAGGAATGCATCACGTCGGTCGACGTGATCAGCACGCGGACCGTGGTGTCGACCGGGATCACCGCGCGGTTGTCGACCGACAGCAGACGGATGTTGCCGTCGCCGGGCTTAATCTCCGACTCGGGGATCATATAGCTGTCGAAGGCGAAGTTGCCACTGTCCGGATACTCGTAGCTCCAGTACCACTGGTGCCCGACCACCTTCAGCGTCATCTCCGCGTCCTTCGCCTTGTCGGAGTAGTAGAGCAGGCGGAAGGAGGGAACGGCGATCACCACCAGAATCATCACGGGCACCACGGTCCACAGCACTTCGATCATGGTGTTGTGGGTGGTCGTGCTCGGCTTGGGATTGTTGGACGCCTTGAAGCGCCAGATCACATAGCCCAGGAGCACGGTCACGAAGATCGTGATCAGCGTGATGATCACGAGCAGAAGATCATGCAGCTCCTCGACCCGGACCTTCAACGACGAGGCGGCGGGTTGGAAACCCAATTGCCAAGGGGTCGGCTGCCCCTCTGTCGCCGCCATCACGGGAGCATGGACGGCCCCAGCCGCGCTCACCATGGCGAGAGCCATGAACGCGGAGAACCGCGCCCGAAAATCATTGACGAAACGCGCCAACCCCATCGCTAACATCCTCATCATCAAGCGCAGGAAATATCCTCCTGCGCCGCGCATCGCTCGAACGGAGACGGTTCTAACCGGGAAGCCGTGACGATTTCCACGTCAAACTATATCGGCGTTCGGCGATCGCGTCCTATATCTACGGTCATGCCCCCCAGGACGCTGGGCGGCGATCAGGTTGGAGTTTAGTCCATGTCCGCATCCCCGTCTGCCCTGACCGAAACCGATCGGCTGTTTTTCGGCCAGGCCGATCTTGAGCGCGCCACGGTCGAGCGCCTGCTGGGCGAGGCCCTGTCCGGCTGTGACGACGGCGAACTTTACATGGAATATCAACGGTCTGAGGGTTTCGTTTTCGATGACGGGCGGCTCAAAACCGCCAGTTTCGACACCACTCAGGGGTTCGGTTTGCGCGCGGTCTGCGGCGATGTGACCGGCTACGCGCACGCCAGCGCGCTCGACGAAGCGGCGCTTCGCCGCGCCTCCGAGACGGTGCGCGCGGTGCGCGCCGGCCATGACGGGGCGGTCGCGCTCGCGCCGGGCGCCGCCGGCCCCGGCCTGTACGCGGACCAAGATCCCTTGGCCGCCGTGCCCTTCGCCGAGAAAGTGAAGCTTCTGGCGGACATCGACGCCTACGCCCGCGGCCTCGACTCGCGGGTCCGGCAGGTCAGCGCCTCGCTGTCGGGCAGCTGGCAGGCCGTGCAGATCCTGCGCGCCGACGGACGGCGCGTCGCGGACATCCGCCCACTGGTGCGACTCAATGTCTCGGTCGTCGTCGGCGAGGGCGACAAGATGGAGACGGGATCCGACGGAGCCGGCGGCCGAGTCGGCTACGCCCGCTTCATGGAGCCGAGCTCCTGGCGCCGTCAGGTGGACGAAGCTTTGCGCCAGGCGCTGGTGAATCTGGGCTCCGTCCCCGCCCCGGCCGGGGAGATGACCGTCGTGCTCGGCCCCGGCTGGCCGGGCATCCTGCTGCATGAAGCGATCGGCCACGGGCTGGAGGGCGACTTCAACCGCAAAGGCACCTCCGCCTTCGCCGGCCTGATGGGCCAGCGCGTCGCCGCCCCGGGCGTCACCGTGGTGGACGACGGCACGATCGCCGATCGGCGCGGCTCGATCACCATCGACGACGAAGGCACCCCCAGCAACCGCACGGTGCTGATCGAGGACGGCGTCCTGACCGGCTACATCCAGGATCGGATGAACGCGCGGCTGATGAACATGACGCCCACCGGCAACGGCCGCCGTCAGTCCTACGCCCACACTCCGATGCCGCGCATGACCAACACCTACATGCTGGCGGGCCAGCATTCGCCGGAGGAGATCATCAAGAGCGTGCCGAAGGGCCTCTACGCCGTGAATTTCGGCGGCGGGCAGGTGGACATCACCTCCGGCAAGTTCGTGTTCTCCGCCGCGGAGGCCTATCTGATCGAAAACGGCAAGATCGGCCCCGCCGTGAAGGGCGCCACCTTGATCGGCAACGGCCCGGACTCGCTGACCAAGGTCGCGATGATCGGGAACGACCTGAAGCTCGATCACGGCGTGGGCACCTGCGGCAAGGACGGCCAGTCGGTCCCGGTCGGCGTCGGCCAGCCGACCTTGAAGATGGAGGGGCTGACGGTCGGCGGCACGGCGACTTAGTCTCGCTCGCACGCGACTCCGCCCTGTGCTATGCACGAAACGGCGGGGCTTGTGGCGGAGATAGAGAAACGGCGTGGCGGAAGATCCGATCGAACGAAAGCTGCGCGCGGTCGTGCAGAAAGCCAACGGCGACGCCGGCTTGGCGGTGCGCATCCTGAACCAGCTGGTCGAGCGCGACCCCAACCTGCTGATGGCGCTGGCCAAGCCGCATCTGGCCGGCATCCTGCAGCATGCGATCGACCGCACGATGAAGCGCGCCGGAATCGCCAAGCGCCCTCCGGCGAAGGCGGCGCCCAAGCCGCGTGAGCTGCCCGCAGCCCAGCTCGACACGATCCTGGACAGGCTCGGGGCCGAGTTCGGCTCCGCCAAGACCGTGGTGCAAGGCGCGCCGAAATCCGCGACCGAAGTGCTGGCGCGCGTCGGCATCGGCGCGGCCGGCGACCCGCCGCCCACCAAGGCGGGCGAGAAACACCAGAAGGCGATGGCGGTCTTGGCGAAATCCTTCAACTTCGCGCCCAGGAACGGTGGATGAAGCCGGCCTCGCCGATCAGCCCCGCCTTGATGGTGCTGGCGGCGGGGATCACCGCCCTGTCCGTGGCCTTCGGCTCCCAGCATTTCGGCGGGTTGCAGCCCTGCGAGCTGTGCGTGCTGCAGCGCTGGCCCTGGGGCGCGGGAATCTTGTTCGCCTTGCTGGCGGTCGTCATCGCCCCGGCGCGGCGCGGCTTTCTGGCGCTGGCCGCCCTTTCCGTCGCCGTCTCGGCGGGGATCGCGGCCTTCCATGTCGGGGTCGAGCAAGGTTGGTGGGAGGGCCTGGCCGGCTGCTCCGCCGGAGCAACCCCGGAAACCCTTGAACAGCTGCGCGCCCTGGTCAGCAAGGCGCCGGTGGTTCGTTGCACGGACATCCCCTGGCAGGCCCTCGGCCTTTCGATGGCCGGCTGGAACTTCGTCGCGGCGGCGGCGACCGCCGCCTTCGGCGCGGTGGCGGCCTTCACGCCTCCGCGGTCCCGCGGCCTGTCGTCCTGGTAGGACGTTCAATCGGACAGAAGGAAAGCCTCTCCATGACCGTTTCGACATCCCCCCTGCGCGGCTTCTCCACGGCGGAGTTCGAAGCCCGATACGCCCGCGCGCAGGAAGTGATGCGCGAACATCGCCTGGACGCGCTGCTCCTCACCGCCCCGCCGAACGTGCGGTACTTCACCGGCTTTGATTCGCAATTCTGGGAAAGCCCGACCCGGCCCTGGTTCGTGGTGGCGCCCCTGGACCGTCCGCCGATCGCGGTGATCCCCGAGATCGGGGAGCCTG
>JBMLRS010000796.1:0-5707 GCA_049240905.1 Elsteraceae bacterium | reverse complement strand
GCTCAGGGGTAGAGCAACTGATTCGTAATCAGTAGGTCCGCGGTTCAATTCCGCGCTTCGGCACCATCGGAAATCCAGATTTACTGTTGTCGGTTTTCACGCTGCGGCGCTGTTTGGCGTTGAGAACGAACGAGCTTTCGACACGCCTTACGTCTGGGATGAAGGAAAGCGCGCCTCGAACATCTCCAAGCACGGCGTCGGTTTCGCGGAGGCGGCGCGGCGCCAGTGGGATACGGCTCTGACAGCTCAGGACATCAGGCGCTCTGATCCCGAACCACGCCTCCTCTCGATTGGGCTCGTTGGCCCCCGCGTCTAGGTCCTGGTTTGGACGCCGGCAAATGAAGATCGCCGCGTGATCAGCTTTCGCAAGGCGAACCGCAGAGAGGTGAAGCGATATGCCGAGCACGGATAGCCGAAAGGCCGCGAAAGCCCGGGCGCTCGCGTCGCTGGCGCTGATCTCGGATGCTGAGGAGGCTGCGATCAATCGCGGAATTGACGGTGATCCGGAGGCGATGGAAATGACGATCGACGTCCTTAAGCAAGCGAACCCGGAGCCAACAGCGGCTTCTCATGACGCCTTTGCTTTACCTTTGCTTTAACTCGCTTCTGCTGCTCCTTTCACGGAGTATCCGCGATTGGGCTTTCCTCAGCGTTCTCGGTCGTGGGCAGATCAATGGTCACAGTAGTGCCGCAGCCCACTTCGCTGGTCAGTTGAATTGAACCCGCCATCATCGAGAGCAATCGACGGCAAATCGGAAGGCCAAGCCCGGTGCCTTCTTGGCGATGACCTTGGCCGACTTGAGCGAAAGGGTCGAACACATGTTCAAGATCTTCTTCGGCGATCCCGACGCCGGTGTCTCGGATCTGGATCTCGCACCGTCCAGGCTGTGACGGTCTGAATGAAGTCTCTATCTCTCCCCCCAAGGGAGTGAACTTCACGGCGTTGGAGAGCAGATTTAGAAGTATCTGATGGAGGCGTGTGGCGTCAGCCCAGACGAACATCTCAGGCGAGCGATAGTCGATCTTTATCCTCAGTCGCTTCTCTGCGGCTTTTGGCTCCAGCATCTCGGACGCCCGGATCAAGGCATCGCGAACGGCGACCTGCTCCTGGTGCAGACTGGTCGCTTTCAGGTCTAGTTTGATGAATTCAAGAATGTCGTTGACCAAGGTCAGCAGGTGCCGACCTCCGCTTTCTATATGGCCGCTGAAGCTGGCGAGCTTTTCGGGAGTCAGTGTCTTGCTGCTTTTGATCAGGCTGCTGAAGCCGATGATTGCATTCAACGGCGTCCGTAACTCGTGGCTGAGACTCGCAAAATAGGCTGCGCGCGCCGTGCCGGCCTGCTCCGCGGCGTCCCGCTCCTTTTTCAGCTCCTCGATCAGCCGCTTCATTGCGACCGCTTGCTCCGCGAGCTTGTCGTTCGCTTGCTCGGCGCTGCGCCTCGCTTCCAGAAGAGCGGTCTCGTATTTCCGGCGGTCGCGCGCGTCAAACAGGGTGACGATCCGGAATGGCTGGCCATGAGCGGGCGTCTCTTGTCTGATGTTCGCGAGCACGGGCATCCGGCGATCCCCGAAGATCAGATCGAGCGCAATTTCGTTCACAAAGCCCTGCATCGCCAGCAAGGGCTCAAGATGCGTTTCGGCATAGATTCGTCCGGCGGGAGCTAGGAAACTCCGCAAGGTCGGCGAATGACTTCCCCACGCTTCAGGACCGCACCACTCCCGAAACCGGTGGTTCGCCCATAAGATCACGCCGCTGCGGTCCATGACGACGAAACCGCAGGGCGCCGCCTCCAGGATTGTTTCGGCGCGGTACGGCGCCAGCGCTTGGGCCGAGTGTGCGTCGCACGCGTCAGTCATTGGCCGTGGCGTCGCGCCGGCTCAAGTCGGCGAGGAATCGCGCGATAGCGTCTGATGTCTCTTCGGGCGCGCTTAAGTTTGGGCAATGGCCGGTGGCGTTCAGAAGCACAAGCTCGCTATCTGGAATCACGCTCCGCATGTATTCCCCAACCGCTATGGGGGCGATGGCGTCGTCCGCGCATTGGAGGATCATGGATGGCAGGCGTAGCCGTGGAAGGATCGCGCGGTGGTCGGAAAGGAATGTCGCCCGGGCCGCGTGGCGCGCGATCGTGGGATCGGTGCGGCAAAAGCTATTGGCTAGATCCGAGGCGAGTTCCGGCCGATCCGCGTTCCCCATGATCACTGGAGCGATGTTCTGAGACCAACCGAGATAGTTGCTGTCCATCACCTCCAGAAGCTCATCCAAGTCTTCGCGATTGAAGCCGCCCCGATAACCGTCGACGTTGAGATAGCAAGGGGATGGCGCGACCAAAACGAGGCCGGCGAACCGGTCAGGCTCCGCGACCGCCGCGAGGATGGCGGTGGTCGCGCCGACGGAGTGGCCGACGAGGACGACGTTCTCCAGATTCAATTCGCGACAGATCTCGAGGATGTCGACGGCATGCGCCTCGAGCTTGGCGTACCGGTCAAAATCATACTGCGACAGATCCGATCGCCCAGCGCCGAGCGTGTCGAATAGGACGATCTTGTTAGAGGCTTCAAAGCGCGGCGTGACGAAGCGCCACATGTTTTGATCACAACCAAACCCGTGGCAGAACAGCAGGGTCGGAGACCCTGCGCCTTTCATCGTGACGTTGTGTCGTTCTCGATACGTCATTTCATCTATGCCGGCTTCAGCTAAATTGGATAATTTGATGACGCTAGCTTAACCTTAGCCGCAAGGAAATGGGTAGTGTCTGAGAACGAAAAACAGAATCACGAATAGCGGTTGGACGTCATCAACGGTTCGCTCCTGGGGTGCTAGAGTGAAAGGTCTCGGCTCTGGCTTTAATGGCTAGACAATTCAGCATGTCCGGGAAGGCGAGACGAGTATCCATCTAGCGATATAAATGCACATATATTTATGCGTAAATCTTCGGTGAAATCTTCGCCGCCAGCATCACTTTGAACTTTAGGCTTGATCGGATCTCGCTATCTTTATCGGCGCCATTGCGCCAATCGGCTCGTGGCGGAGATGGGCGCCCCATCTCGAACAACCAAGCTCGCGAGGGATCATCATGAAATTTCTTTCCGCCATCGCCGCCACCGCGATGATTTTTAGCAGCATCGTTCAGCCTGCTTTGGCCCAACAATATTCAGCGGTCCCCGCGGGCGACGCCCAGTACGCCCAGTGCTTGCTCTTCGCCAATAGCCGGTATCAGGGCGGCACGGAGGCGAGCCCGATCCCGGGTCAGACCAAGGCGCAAGCTTTCTGCACGTGCATGTGGCAGGAGACGCCCGACGACTTCAAGGGCAACCTTGTCGTGTTCTCGGAGACCGAAAAAGGCAAGTCGACCAACAGGATCTGCGAAAAATACTCGAATTGGGAGTAGTGGGCCGCGGCTGGCTCGATCGCCGCCGCCGTGCGTTCTTGCGCGGCGGCGGGCGTGCTCGCGTTCAAGCTTTCGTAGACGGTCGATGACTCCGCGCGACCCGTGGCGACTGGGGGAACGCCCCTCGGCGATCGCCGCCTTCATTCGCTTCCTCATTGAGAAACGCGCAGGCTGTGGTCGCGGGCGTCTGGTCCCAATGGTCGCGCGATGGTCAAGCCCGACGCTTCCCCTGCGCCATTCCGCCGCGCTTACGGGGGCGTAGAGGGTCAACCCGATCTAGTCACGGCGAACCGTTGGCTGTTAGGCTGTTCGAAACCCCCGAGAAGCGGGGTCGCAAACTTCATTTGGGAGAGAACTGGTCCATGCAACGCAGAACAATGTTGAAAGGCCTTGGCGCGGCCGCGGCTTCGGTCGTCTTCGCGCCCGCCGTCCTTCGCGCGCAAGCGGTCCCCACCCTGGTGGGCGCGGTTCAATTCGGCGACGCCCATCCCTTCACGCAAGGGCTGCTGAAATTCGAGGAGCGAGTGAAGGCGCTCTACAACAAGCCCATCAACTTCACGCTGCACAAGGATTCCTCGCTGGGTCTCGAGAAGCAGTATTTCGAGTATATGGCCCAGGGAAAGAACGTCGACTACGCGATCGTGTCGCCCGCGCATATGTCGACCTTCGCCAAGGCCGCCCCGTTCATCGACGCGCCGTTCGTGTTCCGCGACTTCCCGCATATGGAGGCCGTGGTGAACAAGGGCCTGTTGGCGCCTATCGCAGACGACGTTGAGAAACGCGCCGGCGTGCGCCTGATCGGCTATGGCGGCGGCGGCGTCCGCAACCTGTTCGCCAACAAACCTTTGAAGAACGTCGCGGAGATCAAGAGCCTGAAGGTCCGCGTGCAGGGCGCGCCGATCTGGTCGCGCACGTTCTCCGCGATCGGCATGTCGCCGACCGTCATCGCCTACAATGAAGTGTACAACGCGATCCAGAACAACGTGATCTCGGCGGCGGAGAACGAGGCGGCCGGCATCGAGCAGATGAAGTTCTACGAAGTCGCGCCGAACATTCTGATGACGCAGCACGCCGTCTCGATCCGGCCGATATGCTTCTCGATGAAGACGCTGACGAGCCTGCCGAAGGATCTTCAGGACGCGGTGCTTCAGGCGGGCCAGGAAGCGGCCGCCTTCGAGCGAAAGATCGAAGCCGGCGGCGATTCCGCGATCCTTGAAAGGCTTGAGGCGGCGGGTCGCTTGAAGCGCATCCCGTTCGAGGATCGGCCGACCATGCAGAAACTCGCCGAGCCGGTCATGCAGGCTTACGCGAAGGAAATCGAAGCCAGCGGAATCCAGACGGCGATCGCCGCCGCCTGATTTCCGGCGCCCCCGACCGCGACGTCGGTCGGGGGCCCTCCCTTTCGTCTGGACATCGCCATGACTTCCTCTTCGCTTGGCCGAACGAGCCTTTGGCGGCGGATCACCGCCGCCTACGAGCGGCTCTTGTCGTTTCTGGTCGTCGTTTCGGTGGGCGTGCTCGTCCTGCCGGTGATGCTGCAGATCATCTCACGCTATACGGATCTGATTCCGTCCTACATTTGGACGGAGGAAATGGCGCGCTTCCTGTTCGTGTGGACGGTGATGATCGGCGCGATCCTCGGCGTCCGCCATTCCGCCCATTTTGACGTCGACCTGCTGCCGCGCTTCGGCGCGCGGGGCGAAGCCTTGGTGCGAATCATCTCGAAGCTCGGAGTGCTGGTCATCGCGATCGTCTTCCTGTTCGCCGGCGTCGAATTCACCAAATTCGCCTGGAACCGCACGTCGGAACTGGCCGATCTGCCGCTTTGGCTGATCCATATCGCTTGGCCGATCGCCGGCTTCAGCTGGATCGCCTTCCTGGGCGAACAGTTTGTCGATGATTTCAAGATCCTTGCAGGAAAGTCCTCCACGCCATGACCGGTAGCGTTCTCTCGTCGGGCGAGGCCGCGGGCATCTTGTTCGGCTGCTTTTTCCTGGGCCTTTTCCTGCGGATTCCCGTCGCCTTCGCGTTGGGGCTCGCCTGCCTGCCCATCCTGATCATCGAGCCGCGGCTCGACACGATGACCTTGATGAGCGAGACCTTCAACGCGTTCAACTCGTTCATTCTGCTGGCGGTGCCGTTCTTCCTTCTGACGGCCAACCTGATGAATGTGGGCGGGGTGACCGATCGCTTGATGGGGCTCTCTCGAGCGCTCGTCGGGCATTTTCCTGGCGGGCTCGCGCAGATCAACGTCGTCCTCTCTTTCTTCTTCGCCGGCATTTCCGGCTCCTCCACCGCCGATGCCGCGAGCCAGTCGA
>JBMLRS010000795.1:1126-2334 GCA_049240905.1 Elsteraceae bacterium | reverse complement strand
ACATGTCGCGGGCGATCGGCAGGCCGAAGCCGCCGCAGACCACGTCGCCCAGGAAATCGAGCAGGACATAGTCGAAGCCCCAGTCATGGAAGCCCAGCTTCTCCAGCAGCTCGAAGCCGTGGATGATGCCGCGCCCGCCGCAACCGCGCCCCACTTCCGGACCGCCCAGCTCCATCGCGAACACGCCGTCGCGCTTGAAGCAGACGTCGCCGATCGAGACTTTCTCGCCCGCCAGCTTCTTCTTGGAGGACGTTTCGATGATGGTCGGGCAGCTGCGCCCGCCGAACAGCAGCGAGGTGGTGTCGCTTTTCGGATCGCAACCGATCAGCAGCACGCGCTTGCCTTGCTGCGCCATCATGTAGGAGAGGTTGGCGAGCGTGAAGCTCTTGCCGATGCCGCCCTTGCCGTAGATCGCGATGATCTGGGTCTGCTTGGTGGCCGGCGTGGTGGGGATCGGATCCGGTTCGATCGCCGCTTCGTCGCGCAGGCGCTGCGTCAGGTCCGACGTCGCCACGACGGGCGCGGAGCCGAGAGTGCGGGTGCTCATGAGTAAGCTCTCCAATCGAGGATCATTTTGAGGCAGGCGGGGTCGCCAAAGGCGGTTTGGTAGGCTTCGGGGGCGTCGGCCGCTTCCCAGCGATGGGTGATCAGGCCGTTCAGCGACAGCCGCCCGTCGTCGATCATCGCCATCACGGCGGCGAGGTCGGGCTGCTTCCATTCAGCGGCGATGCGAACGCGCGCCTCGCGCATGAAGGCCGGCGGGAAGGTGAAGGAGACAGGGTCGGTGTAGAAGCCGGCCAGCACGATCTCCCCGCCCGGCGCCATGCGGGCGACCAGGGTGTCGAGGATGTTGCTGTCGCCGCTCACGTCGCAGATGCGCTTGTAGTCGCGCCGGGCGTCGTCCTCGGGGGCGACCACCAGATAGCCTTGCGATCCGCTGACCCGCTTCGGATTGGTCTCCCACACCGTCGGCGGGGCGTCGCCCAACGCGACGGCGAGGCGGGCGAGCAGCCGGCCCAGCACGCCATGGCCGATGATCAGCTCCGGCTGGGGTCCGTCCGTGTAAGCGTGATAGGCGGTCGCCGCGAGCGCCAGCAGAATGCCGCGTTCCTTCAACTGCTCGCCGATCGGGATCGCCTTGGCCGCCGGCACGATCAATCGGGCGGCGGCGCCGCCGAACAGGCCGCGCACGTCGGCGAAGCAGCGGG
>JBMLRS010000795.1:0-1116 GCA_049240905.1 Elsteraceae bacterium | reverse complement strand
GACGAAAACTTGATCGCCGACCTGGCGATCAGCGCGGGAGCCGACCGAGGCGATCCGACCAACGGATTCATAACCGGGCACCAGAGGGTAGCCCATGCCTGGGAACGGCGGCATGCGGCCAGACCAGAGCAGGCGCTCCGTCCCGGTGCTGATGCCGGTCCATTCGATATCGACGACCACATCCTCTTCCCCCGGGGGGGAGAGCGCGACCCGGCTCAGCTTCAGCTGCTCCGGCTCCGTCAGGACGACTGCCATGGTCTGCATTTTCAAACTCCCAACCCCAAGGGGCGAAGGCTTTTCAGCCGCATGTGTCACTCTATTGGTACATCGCAAAGTGTCAAGTGTAGTTAACAGTTTTGTGATCAAGCGCACGGCCGCGCCAGGATCAATCGGGTCAAGAGGGGGCGTCGCGCGGGCAGCAGGCGCACCCGGTCAAACCCCGCCCGGCCCAGCAAATCCGTCAGTTCTTCCGCGGTTCTGGCGCGGCCGCGGCCCATCGCCAGCAGGTAGAAGCCGAAATAGGCGTCGGCCATCGGCTCCGCCCCGGCGGTCCCGGCCATCGGCTCGGCCAGCAGCAAAGCGCCGTCCGCCGGCAGAATCCGCCGGATGGATTTCAAAAGCGTGAGGACGCGGGCGTCGTCATGGTCATGCACGACTCGCAAAAGCGTCACGAGATCGGCGCCAGGCGGCAGCGGATCATTGAAGAAATCGCCGCCCGCCGCGGTCGCGCGATCGTTCAGGCCGTCCTGCGCGAAAAAGCCCCGCGCGCGCGCCGCCACCGCCGGCAGATCGAACAGCATCAGGCGGACGTTCGGGACGCGGGCCCCGACGGCGCGCAGGAAGGTCCCTTCCCCGCCGCCGACATCCATCACGCAGCGGTGACGGTCGATCCGGTAGGCGTCCAGCACATCCTCCGCCACGAAGGGCTGAGAGGCGGACATCAGGCCGCTGTAGCTGGCGACCTGCGCCTCGCTGAGCGCGGTCGGCGGCTCGGCGCCGGCGTAGCCCCAATAGCGGGAGAGCTCCGTCGGCGGATGATCGCCGCGCAGCAGGGCCACGGGATCGGCGAGGTCGCGATAGAGGATCGCGTGATGCTCCACCATCTTTGCGACCGCC
>JBMLRS010000794.1:0-7456 GCA_049240905.1 Elsteraceae bacterium | reverse complement strand
GGGACCAACATCGGGATCCTGAGCCACTCCCCTGCCCTTATGCTCGCCGGCCGGGGTGAGGGCGCCCTTGGGGTCTTCGAACAGCACTTTCGGATCGGTCGTCGGCTCGCCCGTGGAATCGATCAGGCGGCCGGGCGGCACCGGCTTCTTGCTGTTGTAGGCGACGCGCACCTTGCCCACCGCGCTCTGGCTGGTCGCCATGTCGAGGATCAGCCGGCGGTTGCCGCCGATCGACGGCACGGCGATGCAGATCGGGTTGGTGGAGATGCGCGCCTCGATCCCTCGCCAGGGGGCGACGGAGGCGCGATAGCTGACCGAATTGACCATATGGATCGAGGCCAGCCCGGCGTCCGCGCACATCTCGCCATAGGTGCCGATGCGGCCGATATGGTGGGTGTTGATCAAGCCTGCGAGGCAGAGGCCGGTCTGCTTGGCGCGCTCGATCGCAAAATTCGTATGGTCATGCCCCATCACCTGGCCGAAGCCGGCCTGGCCGTCGACCACGATCATGGAGCCGCTGTCGCGGCTGATCACGCCGCGCTTGTTCAGCTTCATGATCCCGGCCGCGGCGTCCGCCACATAGGTGGGCAGCATGCCGATGCCGTGGCTGTCATGGCCGGACAAATTGCTGAGCACGAGGTGATCGGTGACGATCTTCTGCTCGAACGCGTCGCAGCCCAGACCCTTCAGGATCGCGGTGCAGAAGCCCTTCAGCTGCGCTTCGGTGACGGTGGTCATCCCTTTACTCCCTTTTGCGAGAGCATGATGAATCGTGAGCGCCCGCGTGGTTTGGTCATTCTGTCTTCATGAAGTGTCACAGCCGCCGCCAGTGAGCAAGCCGCCGTCAGATCTCCCCTTCCTGCCGCAGGAGACGCAAGGTGGCGCCGAACGCCTCCACCGTCTTGGCGACGTCCTCGGCTTCATGCGTCGCGGAGATCGTGCCGCCCGGCCCGCCGGCGATGTCCACGCCGTTGGCCAGCAGGCCAAGCCGCAGCTTATGCACGATGCCCGGCCGATTGCCGCGCAGGCTTTCCGGGTCCTGGGCGTAGGGATCAAAATTCAGCGGATCGATCGCGACGTTCTTGGGATTGGTGAAGAGATGGAAGCCCGAATAGGTCCCATGCGCGGCGAACGGCGCGGCCATGTCCGCGAACAGCTGATTGAGGCCGGCGCGCATCGCAGCCCCGGTGGCGTTGGCCTTGGCGCAGGCCGCGCCGTCCTTGATCAGCTCCAGCGCCGCGACGCCGGCGGCGGCGGACAGGGGATTGGCGTTGTAGGTGCCGGGATGGTTCACTTTCTCCCGCCCCGCCTTCTTCGAGGCGGCGAAATCCAGGAGATCCATGATCTCCTTCTTCCCCGCCAGGGCGCCGCCAGGCAGGCCGCCGGCCAGGATCTTGGCCATGGTCGTCATGTCCGGGGTCACGCCCAGCGCCGCCTGCGCCCCGCCGGGCGAGACGCGGAAGCCGGTCACCACCTCGTCGAAGATCAGGATCGCGCCGGAGGCGTCGGCCAATCGGCGCAGATCCGCCAGAAAACTTGGGCGCACGGGCATGCGGCCCCAGGACGCGCCGGTCGGCTCGATGATGATCGCCGCCACGTCCTTGTGCGTCTCGAACAGACGCTCCAGCGCCGGCGTGTCGTTGGCGTCGGCCAGCAGCGTGTTCTGCGCGATCTCCGCCAGCACGCCGGGGGTGGCGCTGCCGTCCATATGCAGGGCGTAGCCGCTGGTCATGTGATCGTGCCAGCCATGGAAATGGCCGCGGAAGCGCACCAGCTTGGCGCGGCCGGTGTAGGCGCGCGCCAGACGCAGCGCCATCAAGGTCGCCTCCGTGCCGCTGGAGGTGAAGCGCACCCGCTCGGCCGACGGCACCATCTCGCGCACCAATTCGCCCCAGCGCACTTCCAGAGGATGGCAGGCGCCGAAATGGGTGCCCTGGGTCAGCTGCGCGCTGGCGGCGGCTTGCACGACCGGATGGTTGTGGCCCAGCAGCAGCGCGCCATGCCCGCCGAAGTAATCGACATAGCGATTGTCGTCGACGTCCCATTTATGCGCCCCCTGCGCCCGCGCCACATAAAGCGGATAGGGCTCCAGATCCCGGCCGTCATGGTTGACCCCGCTCGGGAACAGGGTGGAGGCGCGTTCGAACAAGGCCGCGGAGCCCGGGGTGGCGGCGCGGTAAGCGGCTTCGATCGGGGAATTGCTGAGATGCCGGTCGGGCATGGGAACCTCCAGGGGCGGATAAGCGATCCTAGCAAGCCCGCGGCGCAATGCATCCCTGTTTCGCTTGCCGCAGGCGATCGTTAGACTGACAGACCCGCGGGAAGCGCGGCGAAAGGGCGGAAATGGCGAGACGCAGGAACTGGGGCGTGCCGGCGGCCGTCTTTGGAACGCTGGCGATCGGCGTGATCGGCGGCGCCTTGATCGGTTACTGGATGCGCCACGAGCCGGAGACGCTGGCGTCGGCGCCGCAGATCGGGGCGGCGGTCGTTCCCTTGCCGCCGGAGCCGCCGATCGAAACCGTGGCGCGCATCCTTCCGTCGCCGGTCCTCCAACTCTCGAGCGTTCCTGCGGTCGAGCCCGGCCGTTTGATCGCGCATCTGATCGCCTGGCGCGGCGCGGCCGAACCGAGCCCTGAAGAGATCAAAGGATTTCTGGCGCTCACCCAATGCCCGGCGTTCAAATCCGCGACCCCGACCCAGCATGAAGCGCTGTCGGCGGCCGCGCGCGCGAAATTGACCGCCTTGTCGGGCGGTCGGCGCGCCCGGATTTCCGTTTCCTTGCCGCCGGCGGCGGACGGCGCGTTGTCGCTTCCGACCTTAGCCGAACCGATGCGCCTGCGGGTGGCGGCCGCGATTCCGCCTGCTTGCGCGGAATTGTACGCGGCCAGCGGTCAGCCCCAGTTCTTCGACCTGCGGGTGACGGGCCCCGCGCCTTGGCCGGCGCGCCCCCCGGCGCCCGCCTCCGGCTCCCCCGCCGGTTCGCTGTTCGCCGACCTTGTGGTGGATCTTGCGGACCCCTCGGCTCTGAATGGGGCGGCCGGAGTCGCGATCGTCGCCCAGGCGGTGGCCCTCTATGTGTGGACTGACGCGGACCGACGCGCGCCAGTCGCCGCCCTCGGGCACGCCGCGCCGGAAAGCCAGGACGCGCCGCCGCCGCCAATCGCCGAAGCGCCGCCGGAAGTCGCGCCCTTGGCCGGAAGGCCGGTGTCGGCGGATCTGGCCCGGCGGGCGTCGCAGACCTCGGGCGTCGCCTTGCCGCCGATCACGACCGCCCCGCGGCAGAGCGTCGAAACCCAGAGCCTGCCGCCACCGCTGATCAGCCGCTGATCACTCCCAGCTCTGCTGCTCCATGCCCTTGGCGGCGGTCTCGGGAGCCGTCACGCGTATCTCAAGCCCACGGCCGGGCGGGTTGATCGCTTCGATCTCGCCGCCCAACTGGTGAGTGACGAGATTATGGACGATGCCCAACCCCAAGCCGCTGCCGCCCTGGCCGCGCCGGGTGGTGAAGAAATGCTCGAAGATCCGGCCCAGAATCTCCGGCGGCACACCGACGCCGTCGTCGCGGTAGCGGATCTCGACCCCGCCCTCCAGCTTGCGCGCGGCCAGCTCCAGAACCCCTGCGCGACCGTCAGGATAGGCGTGGATCACGCTGTTCATCACGAAGTTGGTGACGATCTGGGTGAAGGCGGCTGGATAGCTGGTCAACGTCAGATCCGGCGGGCATTCGATGCGCAGCTCCAATCCGCGGGTGCGCAGTTGAGGCCGCAGCATCGCGGCGGCGTCCTCGAAGACGTTCGCGAGATCGAAGCGTCGATGCTCCCCGGACAGCTCGTCGACCGAGACGCGCTTGAAGCTCGCCACCAGTTCGCCGGAGCGGCGGAGATTGCGCATCAGAAGGCCGCATGCCTCGGTCGCGACGCCGAGATAGCCCTGCAGGTCCGACCGCTTCATCTGACTTGCGTCAAACTTTTCCTGAATCCTGCCCGTCTCGTCGGCGAGGGCGGACGCGGTCGTGATGGCGATGCCGAGCGGCGTGTTGATCTCATGCGCCACGCCCGCGACCAGCCGTCCCAGAGACTCCATGCGATCCGCCCTGGCGGCGAGCTGACTGGCCCGGCGCATGTCGGTCTGGTCGCTGCAAACCACAAGCAGCCCGCCTTCGCGCGTCGGCAGGCAGCGCACTTCAATGGTTCTGCCATCAAGCAAGCGTCGGATGTAGGTGCGGGTCAGGATGCCGGTCACCTGGAAGCGATCCGCCTCGATCGCGGCCTTGCGCATGGCGTCGCCGATGTCGTCGGAAGCGACGCCCTCGCGCAGCAGAGGCGCCAGGAACGGCAGCACCTTGGCCGCGGAGGGACTCCACAAGGCCAGCTTCAGATCCTTGTCGAACAGGAAGACCGCGTCGTCCAGGCTGGCGACGACCTCCGCGAAGTTCTGGCTCAAGCGCCGCTCGGCGGTCACGTCGACCGCCACCCGCACCACGCCGCCTTCCGGGGTCAGAACCGAGCGGGAGCGGAAGATGCGCCCGTCCCACATCTTGTATTCGGCGAGGACCGGTTCGGTCCTGGATCTCACCAGCGCGGTGCGCGCCTGGGCGAGGATCTCCACCTCCTCGTCGCTCATGTCGGCGTAAGTCTCGGCTCCAAGGATTCCGGGCTCGAAGCTGACGACCGAGCGCAGCAGAAGCCAGGCCATCTCATGGTACATTTTGCCGATGCGGCATCGATCGCGCAGATCCGGGCGCAGGTGCTCGACGAAATGCTCGTTGTACGCGACCAGCTTGTTGTCGGCGTCAAAGAACGAGATCGCAGCCGGCAGCATCTCGAGCGCGCGGCGCAGCCGTTGTTCGTCGCGCCGGATCTCCCCGACGTCCTGCGCGATCTGAACCAGCGTGCCGTCGGCGGCGCGCTGGCTGGTCGTGCGCAGATGAATCCCCTTCGAGGTCAGATACTCCGCCGTGTCCGGCGCAAGGTTTGGGTCCTTGTATTGCGACAACCGCCGCTCCAGCCAAGCTTGGCGCTGCTCCTCGGTCAGATCGTCGCCGGTCGTCGGGTCCAGCCGACCGGGGGCGACCGTCACGACGCGATCCAGGATCGAATGACCGATGGTGTTCTCCCGCGTGGCGCCTGGCAGCAGCCCAATGTAGAGATCGCTCGCCTCCAGCACGACGCCGTCCGACCCGATGATCGCGACCCCGACCGGCAAGGCCTCCAAGGTCTGGCGCAGCCGGTTCTCGGCGTTCGCGGCGGACGCGATCAGCCGATCGATCTGCGCGTCCCGCTCGGCCAGCGCCTCCTCCAGCGCCGCGATCCGCTGGGCTTCCGTGATCATCGCGCGCCCGCGCCGCCGCGAAAGGCGCGATCGACGAAGATCAGGGCGTCCGGCAGCGCCTGGGACCAATTCCCCCAGTCATGGTCGCCGCCGACCACCCGCAGCTCCGCGTCCAACCCCGCTTCACGCAAGGCCCCCAGCAGATCGACGTTCTGCGCAAGCGTGTTGAAGCGCTCGCGATCGCCCGTCGCCAGACGGATCGCAAGCGGCAGGCCGCTGTCCTTCAAGCGCTGGATCTGACCGAACGGACTGTCGGCCAGAAATCGCCCGCGATCGAACGGCGCGCCGAAGGAGCCCGCGAAGATGCGCGCGATCCGATCCGCGGCGACCGTGCTTTGATCGGTTCGGTTCCAGAAGGCCCCGCTGAGGCTGACCGCCGCCACGTAGCGCTCGGGCTGGGAGAAGGCGAGGCCAAGGGCCCCGTGCCCGCCCATCGAGATGCCGATCAGCGCCCGCCCGTCTCGCCCGGCGCGGGTCGGCCAGCGCCGCTCGACCCCGGTGGGCAGGTCGCGCGCGATGGCCGCGCGATAGTCGCCGGGACCTCCGACCGCGGCGGAGTCCGCATACCAGCTGTTGGCGGCGTCAGGCATCACCGCGATCATCGGGCGGATCAGGCCAGCGGCGATCAGAGCGTCGATCGCCTCCGTCAGATGCGCCTCGCGCACCCAATCCATGCCGGCGCTGTTGGTCCCATGCAGCAGATAGACCACCGGGGCCGGGGCCGCGCCGGCGCCCTCAGTGAGATAGACGGCCGCGGTGATGGGTCGGCCAAGGGCCGGGCTCTCGAAGGCGGCTTGCTCGATCAGGACGCCGCGCGGAGCCGGTGGACCCTCCGCCGTCGCCGGGGACGCGGCGCCGCAGGCCAGAAAGAACGCGAGCGCCAGCCCCGTCCACCCTGATCTCATGGTCTCCACGATGATGTTCCGCCCGGCGAAGCTGATATCTTTTTGTTATTCGGCGCTCGCCGCCGGGGATGAGTCAAGCTGCGGTTCGACAGGCCGGCGCTGGGCATCCCGCCGCGCCCCATCTACCGAGCGCCGGTCATTTCCGCTATAAGCGCGGCCATGAAGACGCTCCATTCTGCGCCGCGCCCCGTGGTGCTTTGCATTCTCGACGGCTGGGGACTCCGATCCGACGCCAAGGACAACGCAATTCTGCTCGCCCGCACGCCGGTCTGGGACCGGCTGACCGCGCGCAGCCCATCGGCCCGGCTCGACGCGTCGGAGTTGCATGTTGGTCTTCCCAAGGGCCAGATGGGCAATTCCGAAGTCGGCCATATGAACCTGGGCGCGGGCCGCGTGGTGATGCAGGACCTGCCGCGCATCGACCTCGCGCTGAATTTTCCGGAGGTCGGCGACGGCGCGCTCGCCAAAGACCCGACCTTGGCGCGGTTCGCGGAGGCGATGCGCGTTTCCGGCGGCGCGGTCCATCTGATGGGCCTGATGTCGCCCGGCGGCGTGCACAGCCATCAGGACCATATGGCCGGCCTCGCCCGCCTGCTGGCCGGCTTCGGGCTGACCGTCATTGTCCACGCCTTCCTGGACGGTCGGGATTCCCCGCCGTCGAGCGCGCGCGGCTTCATGGATCGCTTCCTGTCGGACCTGCCGGCGGGGGCGAAGGTCGGCACGGTGTCCGGCCGCTTCTATGCGATGGACCGAGACAAGCGCTGGGATCGAGTCGATCTCGCCTACCGCGCGCTCGTCGACGCGCAGGGTCAGCGCGCCGCCGACGCTTTCGCCGCGATCGACGCCGCCGCCGCGCGGGGGGAGACCGACGAGTTCGCGCTGCCCACCGTCATCGGCGATTATGGGGGAATGCAGGACGGCGACGGCCTGTTGATGGCCAATTTCCGCTCCGACCGGGCGCGCGAGATCCTCACCGCCCTTTTGGATCCGGCGTTCGACGGCTTCGCTCGGGAGCGCCGTCCGGCCTTCGCCGCAAGCCTGGGCATGGTGGAGTACTCCAGCGCGCTGAACCGGCTGATCCCCGCGCTGTTCCCGTCCACCGCCCTCGTCGACACCCTGGGCGCGGCGGTCGCCGCAGCCGGCAAGCGCCAGTTGCGGATCGCCGAAACCGAGAAATACGCCCACGTCACTTTCTTCTTCTCCGGCGGCCGCGAAGAGCC
>JBMLRS010000793.1:0-4302 GCA_049240905.1 Elsteraceae bacterium | reverse complement strand
GGTCGGCATTCCCGATCCCGCGCGCCGGCTCGACGCCTATCCGCATGAGCTGTCCGGCGGCATGCGTCAGCGCGTGGCGATCGCGATCGCCTTCCTGAACGAACCCGCCCTGGTTATCTGCGACGAGCCGACCACGGCGCTCGACGTCTCGATCCAGGCGCAGATCCTGATCGAGATGCGCAGCCTGGTGCGCGAGTCCGGCGTCAGCCTGATCTGGATCAGCCATGATCTGGCGACCGTCTCCGTGCTCGCCTCCCGCCTGTTGGTGATGTACGCCGGCCGGCTGATCGAGGAAGGGCCTACCGAGGAGCTGCTCCGCAACCCGCGCCACCCCTACACCCAGGGCCTGATGGACAGCCTGCCCTCGCGCGCCGAACCCGGCCGTGACCTGACGCAGATCCCCGGCTCCACGCCCTCGCTGACCAACCTGCCGCCTGGCTGCGCCTTCAAGGCGCGCTGCGGCTACGCGACCAGCGCCTGCGATCAGGCCCCGCCGCGCAGCGCCGAGGGCGCCCGCGCTTGGCGCTGCCACCATCCTTTGGGGCGCGCGGCATGACCGGCTTCGTCGATCTGTCGAACGTCACCCGGCGCTTCGTCTCGATCCCGCCGCTCACCGAGCGGCTGGCGAAACGGCTGACTGGAACCAAGGCGTCCGCCACGGTGGTCCACGCCGTCGAGGGCGTCTCGCTGGAGATCGCCAAGGGGGAAACCCTGGGTCTGGTTGGCGAGTCCGGCTGCGGGAAATCGACGCTCGGCCGGGTCGCGGCCGGCATCCTGACCGCGACGGAAGGGATGGCCTCGGTCGCCGGGCTGCCGGTGATGGAGAACGGCAAGAAGCGCAACACCAAGATCCAAATGGTGTTCCAGGACCCCTTCGCCTCGCTCAACCCGCGCATGCGGGTCGGCGACATCATCGCAGAGGGGCCGTTGGCCCATGGCCTGGTCACCAAGGAGCAGTCGCGCGCCGACGTGACCCGCTGGCTGGAGGCGGTGGGGCTTGATTCGGCCGCCGCCGACCGCTTCCCGCATCAATTCTCCGGCGGCCAGCGCCAGCGCGTGGCGATCGCCCGGGCGCTCGCGATGCGGCCGGACGCGCTGGTCTGCGACGAGCCGGTCGCCTCGCTCGACGTCTCGATCCAGGCGCAGATCATCAATCTGTTCCTGAAGCTGCGGCGCGACCTGAACCTGACCATGCTGTTCATCAGCCATGACCTCAGCGTCGTGCGCCATGTCAGCGACCGGGTCGCGATCATGTATCTGGGCCGCATCGTCGAGCTTGGCCCGACCGAGGCGATCTTCGCCGGGCCACGCCACCCCTACGCGCGCGCCCTGCTGGACAGCGCCCCGCGCATCTCCCGCGACGGCGCGCCCGCGCAGGAGATCCAGCCGATTCAAGGGGAGTTGCCCTCCCCGCTCAACCCGCCTTCGGGTTGCGCCTTCCATTTGCGCTGCCGGTACGCGCAAGATCGCTGCAAGACCGATTTGCCGGTCCTCAGACCCTCCGGCGAGGATCGCTGGACCGCCTGCCATTTCCCGCTGGAGAGCTCACGCCATGACTGACGCCCCACAACAACCCTGGCAATGGCCCGAAGCCGAATGGCGCCGTCGCGTCGATCAGGTCCGCGCCGGCAAGAGCCTGCGCCCGACCTCCTGGCCAGCCGGCGCGCGCTGCGCCGTGGCCCTGTCCTTCGACAGCGATCATGAGACCAACGAGCTGCGCGACGGCGGCAAGTCGATCGGGCGCATGTCGCAGGGCGAATATGGCGCGCGAGTCGGCGTTCCGAAGATCCTGGATCTGCTGAAGCGGCTGGATGTGCCCGCCACCTTCTTCGTGCCCGCCGTCTCCGCCCTTTTGCATCCGGACGAGCAGCGCCGCGTGGTCGCCGAAGGCCATGAGGTCGGCCTGCATGGCTGGATCCATGAGCTGAACTCGATCCTGCCGGAAGCGGACGAACGCGATCTGCATTTCCGCTCCTCCGACGTGCTGACCAAGATCACCGGCGTCCGCCCGGTCGGCATGCGCACCCCCTCCTGGGATTTCTCGCCCGCGACCTTGAAGATCCAGCGCGAGCTGGGGCTGCTCTACGACTCATCGCTGATGGCCGACGACGACCCCTATGAGTTGATGCAGGACGGCGAGGCGACCGGCATCGTCGAACTGCCGGTGGAGTGGATCCGCGACGACGCGGTCTATTTCAACATGAACCGCTTCGCCGCCCTGCGCCCCTACACCGCGCCGACCACCGTGCTGGACATCTTCCGCCGCGAGTTCGACGCGGCCTACGCTGAGGGCGGCCTGTTCCTGCTGACCATGCATCCGCATGTCATCAGCTACCGCTCGCGCATCTTCATCCTGGAAGAGTTGATCCGCTACATGCGCGGTCTGCCGGGCGTATGGTTCGGCACGCACGAAGCGGTCGCGCGGCACGTCAAGCCATAGCGCGACCCTCCGCGAGCTTTCGACGGACCATCGCGTCGAAAGCGTCGCGCACGCGCGGCACATATTTGTGTTTGTAGGGGAACATCTCAATTGGATCATTGAGATGGGCCAGCATGTTCGCGTTCGCTTCAAACACCAGAAGGTCGCCTTGCGGCGTGATGGCGCAATCCATGCCCGCATAGTCGAGATCGAGCCGCCGAGCGATCTCGCGCGCCGCCTCGAGCAGATGCGGCGGGAAGGCGTTCCTGATGTCGGCCAAAAGCCGCTCTTCCTCGTCGCGCATCCACTGATGCTCACGCATCAGCGAGGTGTAGTAATGCACCTTCCATTTGTCGTCGACGCAGAGATGCAGCGGATAGACCTCGCGATCGACGAAAAGGATCCGGTATTTCCGGAAATAGCCGTCGTCGCTGCGATAGTCGACATAGGGGGTCAGATAGAGCGCCTCCTCCTGGTTCGCGGCCAGATAGGCTTCGGCGGCGGCGAAGTCGGTGATCAGCTCCAGATTCTCCCCGCCATGCGAGCCGGCGGGGCGCATCAGCATGGGAAACGGCGTCAGCGCCGTCAGCCCGGCTTCGCCGCCGGCGATCAGCGCCGTCCGTTGGACTGAGATCGTGCGCGGCGCGAGGACATGCGGGACGCCCGCGAGAAGGTCCGGGATCAAATGCCGCTTGGTGCGCAGCACCGCCGCCGGATTGTTCAGGAACGGCTTGCCGGCGGCGTCGACGAAGGCCTGCGCCGCACGAAGGCCAGCCTCGGCCATGTCGGGATCCGCGATCATGTTGAAGATCAGATCACAGGGCGGCGGCGGCTCGACCGCTTCGCTCGGGTCGGGCGGATAATAGGTGGCGCGGCCATATCGGCGGCGATCGACCAGGAACTCGTTCGGCAGATTGCCGTAGCTGGCGACCGCGACCATCAGAATATCCGCCGCCTTCTCGACGCCGGAGAACACTTCGGGGATGACCCTTTGGATCTTCACCGCCCTCGCTCGTTCGCGGGCCGCGCCCTCATCGTCGCCCAACGCCTCGAGACAGTTCCCATAGCAGAGCCGGGCGAACGTCAGGTCGGGATCAATCTCCAAAGCGCGCTCGAAGTAGCCGCGCGCTTCAGCGGCCTGATCGGCGTCGGAATAAATCAGCCCCAGCGTCACGTAGGCGATCTTGTTGCTTGGCTCGAGTTGGAGAAGCGCGCGCAATTCCTCCGCCGCCTCGTTATGCCGACGCTCTTCATAAAGCGCTTGAGCCAGACTGAGGCGAACCCGCCCCAGCGCAGGATCGCACGCCAAGGCCGCGCGGTAGGCGGCGAAGCAATCGGCCATCCGTTTCAGTTGGGAGCACGCCACGCCAAGATTGCTCCAGGCCGTGGCGTGGCCCGGATCCAGCGCAACCGCGCGTCGATAGGCCTCGATCGCTTCCTCCGGCCGGCCCATGGCTTTCAAGGCGTTGCCCAGATTGCAGTGAAAGGTCGGGTTATGCGGCTCAAGCTCGATCGCGGCGCGATAGGCTTCCGCCGCCGCCACAGGTTGATTCTGCGCCTCCAGCAGAACGCCCATGTTGTTGCGCGCGTCGACGTTCGACGGATCCAGCGCCGTGGCGCGCCGATAGGCGTTCATCGCCGGCTCGACCTGGCCGAGCGCGGCGTTGGCGATGCCCAGATTGAGCTGCGCCAACGCGTTGCGCGGCTCGATCACGGCGCAGCGCGCCAGCAGCTTGCGCGACTCTTCGAAGCGACCGCTCCGCCCCATGATCACGCCAAGCCATAACAGGGCGGTGGCGTCCCTTGGATTGACCTTCAAGACGCTCTGATAGCCCGCCTCGGCCTCCGCCAGACGGCCGGCGACGTGATGATCGATGGCGTCG
>JBMLRS010000792.1:0-1572 GCA_049240905.1 Elsteraceae bacterium | reverse complement strand
AGCGCAGCCCGCAGCGCCGCTTTCTGGATCTTTCCCATGGCGTTGCGCGGCAGGGAATCCACGAAGCGGACGGCGCGGGGCCATTTGAAGCGGGCGAGGCGGCCGTCGAGACGGGCGAGGACCTCGGCCTCCGTCAAGCTCGCGCGGGCGACCACGAAGGCGACGGGGGTTTCGCCCCACTTCGCGTCCGGCTGGCCGACCACGGCGACTTCGGCGATGTCGGCGTGGCGCTCCAACTCGGCTTCGATCTCCGCGGGATAGATGTTCTCTCCACCGGAGATGACGATGTCCTTCTTGCGGTCGACCACGACGAAATTGCCGTCCAGCCGGCGATAGCCGATGTCGCCGCTGTGGTACCAGCCGTCGCGCAGGGCGTCCTTGGTCGCGGCGGAATTGTTCCAATAGCGGTCGAGGATGTTAGGTCCGGCGACCAGCAATTCGCCGGGAACCTCATCCGGCAGATCGCGGCCTTCGGGATCGACCACGCGGATTCGGCAATGGGCGGCTTCCTTCCCCACCGTGCCGACGGTGTCGAACGCCGTTTCCGGCGTCTGGATCGTCGCGATCGGCGCGGTCTCCGTGGCGCCATAGACCTGGATCACCGGCGCGCCACGGGCGTGGAACGCCTCGATCAGCGGCAGCGGCACGATCGAGGAGCCGGTGGTGACCGCGCGCAGGGAGCGGAGGTCGGCGCCTGCCCAGCCGGGATGCTCGATCAGCGCCCGCATCACCGCCGGCACCACGACGGTCAAGGTCGGCTGGAAGTCGGCGAAGGCTTCGAAGATCCGGATCGGATCCGCCTTGGGATGCAGCAGCACCGTCGCGCCCGCCATGAAGGCCGGAAGCGTTTGGATGTTGATCGCGCCGACATGAAACAGGGGCAAAAGCGTCAGCACCCGATCGCTCGGCGCGAGGCCATGGCCCATCAAGCTGTTGCGCGCGTTCCAGTGTATCGCGCCCTGCGTCAGCGCCGCGCCCTTCGGCCGCCCCGTGGTCCCGGAGGTGTAGACAATCAGGAACAGATCCGCCGCCTCGCCCACCAGAGGCGGCGGCGCGCCAGCCTCGGCGATCAGCGCGTCCCAGCGCAGCCAGCCGTCGCGCGCCCCCTTCAGCAGCACGTCGCGCCGGCCGTCGGCAGGCTCGACACCGCCCGCGAAATCCGGATCGCAGAACAGCGCTTTAGCTCCCGCGTCGGCGAGCATGTAGGCGTGTTCCGGCGGGGCGAGGCGCCAGTTCAGCGGGGTGACGGCGACGCCCAGGCGCGAGGCCGCGATCAGCAGCATCACCTGCGCGGCGCTGTTGAAGCCCAGATAGGCGATCCGATCGCCGCGCTCCACCCCCAACCCCGCCAGCATGGCCGAAACCCGGCCGCAAGCCTGAGAAAGAGCGCTGTAGCTCCAGCTTTCTCCCTCGAAACGCAGGGCCTCCTGGTCCGGCGTCGCCGCCGCCCAGCCCTCGATCCATTGGGCGGGGGTGGTGATCGCGCTAATCGTCTTTCTCGCCCGGTTCGTAGAGGGTTTCGTGGCCGAGCCGGTCGATGCAGATCTCCGCCGTCCAGGGCAGCATCAGCGA
>JBMLRS010000791.1:0-2089 GCA_049240905.1 Elsteraceae bacterium | reverse complement strand
GACAGCGGCGCTTTTGTCTCGCTGCAAACCCAATCTTCCGGTCAAAGCTCCGGCGCTTCGGGCGGTCGCGGCGGAACCGACGTCAATGCAGCGGAGTACACCGCCCAACGGCAAATCAGCGTGTTCAACGGCGCTGCGATCGGTTCGTTGATCCCACCGCCGCCGAGCGTGGTGCCAACGACGGGCGCGCCCTTGGTCGCCAGCAATACGATCAAGGTGGATCCGGCGGACACCGGGGGCGCGAACGGGCAAGTGATCGCGCGCGGCGGGGCGGACGGTTCCCTGACCGGAATCTTTGGCCCTGCGGCTCAGGCGGGCGGGGCCACCACTATCCTGCCCGGCCTTCTGGTGCAGGTCCCGCGTTCCTCTTCG
The DNA here is from genome assembly GCA_049240905.1 of Elsteraceae bacterium. Taxonomy (GTDB): domain Bacteria; phylum Pseudomonadota; class Alphaproteobacteria; order Elsterales; family Elsteraceae; genus JBMLRS01. The sequence goes on along the minus strand of JBMLRS010000791.1, from coordinate 1,717 downwards.
CAGCTGACCGAGCCGCCGCTTGCGGAGCAGCCCTCCACCCTCAATGATGAAGTGTTCCTGGATTAAGCGCCGTCGCGCGCGGCGGCCTGCTGGGTGAAGAAGGACGCGCCCTTGGGCTTCTGCGGCAGGCGCAGGGTGAAGGCGGATCCGCGGGCGAGGCCGGTCGCTTCGCCGCGAACGATCAGCCCTTCGTTCCGGCTGGGCAGCGGATTATCCGCCAGCGGCAGGGCGTCCTCCGCCGAATAGACTGCGATATAGAGCGTCCGGGGGCGGTCCGATCGGTTCGGGGCGGAGCCGTGCAGCAATCGCGTGTGCATCAGGCAAACCGACCCGGCCTTGCCGACGCAGCGCAGGGCGGACGCCGCGCAACGCTCGGCCGTCGCCTTGTCCACGGCGCCCGTGAAACGGCCGTCGCGCCAAAGAGATTCGATCGGGCCCTTATGGCTGCCGGGCAGCACTTCCAGCGGCCCGTTGTCGTCGGTCACTTCGTCGATCATCAACAGCGCGGTCACCAGATCGTCGTTGCTGTGCGGGGTGAAGGGGAAATCCTGGTGCCATTCCACCACGGTCTTGGTTCCCGGCAGCTTCGAATTGATCTTGGTGTGGTGCAGCTTCACGTTCGGGCCGATCAGGTCGGCCACGGCGTCGACCATGCGGGAGTTGGCCATCACGTCATAGAAGGCGTCGGAGATTTCCGCCGGGGAGGCGACGCGGCGCAGGCCTGGGCGATCGGCTGCATGGCCGGGCTCCAGATCGAAGCGCGGGCGGCCGTCCAGGGTTTGGCCATAGGGCGCGGTCTGGCTTCGGCTTTCCTCCACCCAACCAGCGAAATCGCGACGCATGGCGGCCAGCTGATCGGGCGTTACGACATCCTCCACCATCAGATAGCCGTTGGCGTGGAAGAAGGCGATCTGCTCCTGGCTCAGCATGACGTTCCTCTCCTGGTCAGTGACGAAACCGTCCGATGTCGAAGGCCTCGATCGGCATGTTGGTGCGGCCGGTCGCGACCAGCTCAGCAATAACTGCGCCCGTGGCGGGGCCGAGTTGGAAACCATGCGCGGAGAAGCCGAATTGATGGAAGACCCCTTCGACCGCACGGCTTTTTCCGATCACGGGAATGTCGTCGGGCATGCGCGCTTCGATCCCGGCCCAGGCGCGCACGATCGCGGCGTCGCGCATGGCCGGGAATAGCTCCCAGACCGTGCGGGCGCTCTCCGCCAGCTTGCGCCAGTCCAGCACGCTCGTGTTCTCGTCGCGATAGGGGCGGGCCAGATGGCCGCCGCCGATCATCACCGTGCCGTTGGGGAACTGCTTGAAGGAGAGTTTCCGCGACCGGAGGATCACCACGGGATCGATGAAGTGGGGCACGCGGTTGGTGATCATCAGCATCGGGGCGATCACTTCCAGCGGCGCATGGTCGCCGACCATGCTCGCGATCCGGTCGGCCCAGGCGCCGGCGGCGTTGACGATCTTCGGCGCGGTGAAAACGCCGAGGCTGGTCTCGACCTCCCATAGGCCGTGGCGGCGTTTGAGGCCGGACACCGCCGCGCCCTCGAAGAACGTCGCGCCGGTCCGGATCGCGGCCTTGCGGAAGGCCTGCGTGCTGCGGAAGGGATCGGCCGCGCCGTCGCGCCGGGAGACCACGCCGCCGGGGCAATTGTCGGACACGGCGGGCAGAAGGCGCTTCAACTCGGTTTTGTCGATTAGCTCTTCGTGA
>JBMLRS010000790.1:0-12398 GCA_049240905.1 Elsteraceae bacterium | reverse complement strand
TGGCCGCCGCGTCTCTTCTCTCAACTCTTGAGAAGATTTCCACAAAATACGGAAAAGACGTGAACTCTTGGCGGTGGGGCGCGACCCATCAAGCGCTCCACGCCCATCCCGCCTTCGGCCGCCTGCCCGTGCTGGCCGACCTGTTCAACATCGTTCTGCCCAGCGACGGCGGCGACGACACCGTCAATCGCGGGCAGGTCGGGCGAGGCCGGGACGGCGACCCGCTGAACTTCACCCATGTCCATGGGGCCGGCTACCGCGCGGTTTACGACCTGGCGGATCTCGCCAATTCCCGGCTGATGATCGCGACAGGACAATCCGGGCATCCGCTCTCGCCGCACTATCAGGACCTGGCGGAGGCTTGGCGCGACGGGCTGACGCGGACGCTCGCCGGCAGCCGGGAGGAGATCGAGGCGCGCAAGGCGAAGCGGCTGTCCCTCACGCCGCTTTAGGGGCGGGTTCAACCAAAACTCGGCAAATTATTCCGAGTGATAAGCCAGTTTCCTCATATTTTAATCCATGGTATTGCCACTATCTGATTTCCTTGCCCTTCGTCTGCGGGTAGAGTGCGGCTGTGGGGCGTCCGCCGCCACGAAATGGAGCGTCGACATGTTCCCCATTATTGGCATGGTTATGATCGTCATCGCCGTCTTCGGCGTGTTTGTTCTTCTGGGCGGCGATCCGGGCGTGCTTCTCCATGCGTTGCCTGCGGAAGGCAGCGTCATCATGGGCGTCGCGATCGGCGGCTTCCTGATCTCCAACCGCATGGCCGTCGTGCAACGCACCGGCCGGGCGATTCCGCGGATCTTCGCTCCGAAGAAATACAACAAGGACAGCTATCTCGACCTGCTGAGCCTGCTTTACACCGCCTTCAAGCTGGCGAAGACCAAGGGCATGCTCGCGCTCGAACAGCATGTCGAGAATCCCCAGGAGAGCACGCTGTTCCAGCGCTTTCCGAAATTCCTCAACGATCAGAGCGCGCTGGTCTTCCTGTGCGACTATCTCCGCCTTCTGACCCTTGGCACCGACAACCCGCATGAGGTTGAAGCGCTGATGGACGAGGAGATCGAGACCCACAAGACCGACGTGATGACGGTCCCGAACGCGCTGCAGGTGTTGTCCGACGCCATGCCGGCGCTGGGCATCGTCGCCGCGGTGTTGGGCGTTATCAAGACCATGGGCGTGCTGAACGCGGGCCCGGCGGTGATCGGGGCCTCGATCGCGGGCGCGCTGGTCGGCACGCTGCTCGGCGTGTTGCTCGGCTACGGCTTCATCGGCCCGATGGCCCAGGCGATCCGCAACGACGCGGAAGCCGAGCTGCGGTATCTGTTCTGCATGAAGGCCGGCATCCTCGCGCACATGCAGGGATACGCGCCGGCCGTGTCGGTCGAGTTCGCCCGCAAGGCGCTGACCTCCGAAGACCGGCCTACCTTCTATGAGGTGGAATCGACGGTGTCGTCGCTTCCACCCGTCTAACCGGTTGAACCGGGCGAAACGCTGAGGGCGCCATGGCTTCAAATCTGCAACCGATCATCGTCAAGAAGAAGAAGCACGGGGACCATGCCTTCCACGGCGGCCACTGGAAGGTGGCGCTGGCGGACTTCATGACCTCGATGTTCATCATCTTCCTGCTGCTCTGGTTGCTGTCGCAGGTTCCGCCGGTCGTGCGAGACGGCATCGCCGATTACTTCAACCCGCAATCCCCCTCCAAGGAGACCAGCGGCAACAACGGCGTGCTGGGCGGCCAGACCCTGGCCTCCCCCGGCGCGCAGCGCTCGACCTCCGCCCCGATCGGACCGGTTGGCGGCGGCCCCACCTCCCCGCAGGAGAATGAGGGCACCACCGAGACGCCCGGCTTCCCAGGATCTCTGCAGAACGCCCGCGGCTTCGACGGCGACGTGGTGGGCCGCGGCAGCGGCGCGGACGGCCGCAATGGCCAGTTCGACGGCACGCGCGGGCCCGGCACCGGCATAGGCCCAGGCCCCGGCCCCTCCAGCTTCCCGCCCGGCCGCCCCGGCGACGCGGCGATCATGCAGGCCAACGGCGAGCTTGCGCTGAAGCTGGGCCAGGAGATCAGCATGGCGATCCAGAAATCGCCGGAGCTGAACGGCCTGCAGCAGAACGTGATCATCGAACCCTCGATCGAGGGGGTCCGGATCCAACTGGTCGACAACGAGAAGCGCGACATGTTCCCGCGCGGCACGGCGCAACCCCTGCCCCAGACCCAGCAACTGATGGCGCAGGTCGCCAAGATCGTCGCTCCGCTTTCGGAGAAGCTGTCGATCTCCGGCCACACCGATGGGCTGCAGTTCGGCCGCGGCGCGGCTTACACCAACTGGGAATTGTCCGCTGATCGCGCGAACGCCGCGCGCCGCCTGCTGATCGCCAACGGCGTCGGCGACGATCGGATGACCACGGTCATCGGCAAGGCCGATAAAGAACATTTGTTCCCGGATCAGCCGAACGCGCCTCAGAACCGTCGCATCAGCATCACCCTGCTGACCCAGCCCGGCGCTGGCGGCCCGGCCCGTTCGGCCGCCGCTCCGGCGGCTGCGCCCGCTCCAGCCGCGCCCGCGCCCGCCGCGGCGGCTCCCCCGCCGCCAGCCCCCGCGCCCCGCGCGGTGGTGTCGACCAATCCGACCGCCGGCCCGGCGCCGGACGGGCGGCTGTTGCCGATCCAGAGGTAACCCTTCCACCGCGCGACGCCAAACTGGCCGCGCCCTTCACACGAGCCGAGACGACCGAACGCGGCCATGACTCATTCCTCGAAGACCACGCCGCGGACGGTTGAGGAAGCGACGCCGCTGATTCTTCACCGCTCCGTCCCGCTGGTCTGCCCCTACATAGAGGGACGAATCGAGCGCCGAATCGTGGTGGAGTTGAACGAGACGCTGGTTCGGCGCGGCGTGTTCGACGAACTCACGCGCGTCGGCTTTCGGCGAAGCCACGGGATGATGTATCGCCCGGCCTGCCCGGCTTGCAACGCCTGCATCCCCGTGCGCATCCCCGTGAAAGATTTCACGCCCCGCCGCAGCTTTCAGCGCGTCTGGCGCCTGAACAAGGATCTCACCGCCCGCGTTCTCACCGGAGCCTCGGCGACGGTCGAACAATACGAGCTTTTTCGCCGCTACCAGGAAGGCCGCCACGGCGAAGGCGAAATGGCGCAGATGACCATGGCGGACTATGTCGCCCTCGTTCAGGATTCCTGCGCCGACACAAGGCTGGTCGAGTTCCGCGACGCGAACGAGACGCTGGTGGCGTGCGGTTTGTTTGACTGCACGTCCGACGGCCTCTCCGCCGTCTACAGCTTCTTCGCGCCGGACATGGCCGAGCGCAGCCTGGGAAGCCAGATCGTGCTTTGGTTGATCGAGAACGCGCGCGCGACCAAGCTGCCTTACGTCTATCTCGGCTATTGGATCGAAGACTGCCGCAAGATGACGTACAAGAAGCGCTTCACTCCGATGGAGCGCCTCTCGACCAACGGGTGGGTCGCGCTGCAAGCCGATTAGCGCGCGAATTGGCCCAAGACCCCCTTGCCCTGAGCTTGTCGAAGGGTTGAACGAGCTCTCAGGCGCTCATCACCTCTTGACCCTTCGGCAGGCTCAGGGTGAGGGGAAGAGTTTGATGTCGCGGTCCAAGTAGAAACGAGTCTCGGCAACCCCCTAGATCAAGATCCGCTTACTTTGAAGCGGATCTTGCTCATGCCCCTGTAGAAAATAGCGCGTTTCCGGCTTTGCGCGATTCAGACTAAGCTGAAAACGCGCTAGGCGACCGGCCCACCAAACTTGTTATTCCGCGGGAACCCGGTCGGCGGCAGCTTGCCTTGCGCGGCGCGGCGGTTCAGCCAAGGGGTGAGGTCGGTGACCGTGCGCATGCGTTCGCCGAACGGGTGGGTCAGGCCCTCCGCCATGACGAACAGCTTCAGGTCGGACATGCCGCCGTCGCCGTAGCGCTGAAGGATCACGCCGCGGCCGCGCGCCATTTCCGGCACTTCCTCCAGCTTGAAGATCAAAAGGCGACGGTTCTGGCCGATCACCGCAACCCCGTCCTCATTACCAATCATCAAGCAGTGGCTGGCCTTGGCCCCTTCGGAGGGAGTTAAAATCTGCTTGCCGGCGCGGGTCTGCGCCAGGGCGTCGTCCGCGTTGGCGACGAAGCCGCGCCCGTCGCTGCTGGCGACCAGCAGCCTCGACCCGGGTCGATGCACCTGGATCGAGACGATCTCCTCCTCCTGCCCCAGATCCAGCATCAGGCGCAGCGGCTCGCCGAAGCCGCGGCCTCGCGGCAGCTTGTCGGCGCCGAGCGTGTAGAAGCGCCCGTCGGTCGCGAGCAGCAGCAACTTGTCCGTGCTCTCCGCCCGGATCAGGAAACGGCCGTCGTCGCCGGCCTTATGCTTGAGCTCCGCGAGATCAATCACATGACCCTTCAGCGCCCGCACCCAGCCCTGCTGGGAGACGGCGATGGTCAGCGGCTCGCGCTCGATGAAGGCCTCGACCGGGATCACCAGCGACGGGCTGGCCAGCGAGAAGCTGGTGCGGCGCTTGCCCAGTTCGGTCGCTTCGCCGAACTTCTTGTCGATCTCGCCAATCTCCTTGCCGACCTGCCGCCATTGGCGGGATTCTTCGGCCAGCAGCGCGCGCAGATCCGCGCCCTCGGTGGAGAGCTTGTCGTGCTCCCGGCGGATCTCCATCTCCTCGAGCTTGCGCAGGGAGCGCAGGCGCATATTGAGGATCGCCTCCGCCTGATTGTCGGTGAGGCTGAAGGTCTGCATCAGCTCCTGTTTCGGCTCATCCTCCTCGCGGATGATGCGGATCACCTCATCGAGATTGAGGTAGGCGATCAGATAGCCGGCGAGGATCTCCAGCCGGCGCTCGATCTCCGCCAGACGATGGCGGGAGACGCGCTGCAGCACGTCGCGGCGATGATCCAGGAAGGCGCGCAGCACCTCGCGCAGATCCATCACCCGCGGAATCGAGGAAGCGTCCAGCACGTTCATGTTCAAGGAGACGCGCGTTTCAAACGGAGATTGCCGGAACAGGCTCTCCATCAGCACGGCGGGATCGACGTTCCGCGTCTTCGGCTCCAGCACGATACGGATCTTCTCGTCCGACTCGTCGCGGATGTCGCCGAGCAGGGCTAGTTTCTTCTGCTCCAGCAGCTCCGCCGTCTTCTCGATCAGGCCGGATTTCTGGACCTGATAGGGGATTTCCGTAACCACGACCTGCCACAGGCCGTTCTTCAGCTTCTCAACTTCCCAGGCCGCGCGCACGCGGAAGCCGCCGCGGCCGGTTTCATAGGCCGCCTGGATCACGTCCGGCGGCTCCACGATCACGCCGCCGGTCGGGAAGTCCGGGCCTTTGATATAGGCCATCAGGTCGCCGACGCTGGCGTCCGGCTTGGCCAGGAGATGTTTAAGGGCGGCGCAGAGCTCGCCGACGTTGTGCGGCGGAATCGAGGTCGCCATGCCTACGGCGATGCCGGTCGAGCCATTGGCCAGAAGATTCGGGAAGGCGGCGGGCAACACCACCGGCTCCGAACCCTCGCCGTCATATGTGGCGCGGAAATCGACCGCGTCGTCGTCCAGGCCGTTCAACAGCGCTTCGGCGACCGTGGTCAGCTTGGCTTCGGTGTACCGCATCGCCGCGGCGTTATCGCCATCGACATTGCCGAAATTGCCCTGCCCGTCCACCAGCGGATAGCGGACGGCGAAATCCTGCGCCAGACGCACCATCGCCTCATACACCGCGACGTCGCCATGGGGATGGAACTTGCCGATCACGTCGCCGACGACGCGCGCGGCCTTCTTGTAGCCTGAGCGCGGATCCAGGCCGAGCTGGCTCATGGCGTACAGAATCCGCCGGTGAACCGGCTTCAGCCCGTCGCGCACGTCCGGAAGCGACCGCGACACGATGGTCGACAGCGCATAGGACAGATAGCGCTCGCCCAGCGCGTCAGCGAGATCGGTGTTACGCAATTCTGCGGCAGGCGGAAGTCCGGCCGGGGTCGTGGTCATTCAATGGGGCTCCTACCAGATATGGTAGTACCGCGTTCGAGCCGATCCAACAACCGGGAACGCGCGGCTGGCGGCTCCCGGTGCAACGGCGCCAGCAGCCATTCCTCGATGAAATGGCCCGTCAGGCGGAATCCATCCAGAATCGGCTGCTCCGACTCCAGGGCCCCTCCGAGAAAACGTGGCAACGGCAGGAGCCGATCCTTCCACGGCTCACCCGCCTCCCGGCTGACCGCGCGCCCGGTCTTGGGCGACACCCAGGCCAACTCTTCCTCCGCCCCGGTCGCGCCGCAACGGGTGAGATCCAAGCCATAGCCGAGCGCGGCGAGCAGACCCAGCTCCCAATAGATCACGACCTCATGCCAATTCGGGCGGGTCAGATTATCCAGCAGCACCACGGTCGCCTCGAAAACGCCCGGTTGGGGCTCGCGTTCCGGCAGCACGATGTCCAACAGCGCGCAACAGGCGGCGGCGGCGGTCAGCGCGTCGCCGTCCTCCATCAACAGGGCGGCGGTCGGGGTGGTCAGCTCCGCGCCGAACCGACCAAGTTGGTCCTCCAGCCGGGCCCGCCAATCGACGGTCAGGCGGTTGCCGACCTCATAGAGGCCGCGCGTGGACTTTCCCCGCACGCCCTGCGCCAGGCCGGCGTGGCGGCCGCGCTCGCGGGTCAGCAGATTGATCACGGCCGAACCCTCGCCATGGGCGCGGGCGGACAGCACGATCGCATCGTCCCGCCATTCGGGCATGAGTTAGCCGTGGTCCGGCTCCAGGCCCATCGCGCGGAGCTGACGAGGGTCCTCGACCCATTTTTCGCGCACGCGGACATGCAGGAACAGATGCACCGTACGCTCGATCGCCTCGCCGATCTGGGCGCGGGCGGCCGCCCCCAGGGCCTTGATGCGCTGGCCCTTCTCGCCCAGCACGATCGCCTTCTGGCCATCGCGCATGACCGTGATCACCTGCTCCACCCGCACGCTGCCGTCAGGCCGCTCCTGCCATTGCTCGGTCTCGACCATCACGCTGTAGGGCAGTTCGTCGAACAGTTGCAGGAACAGCTGCTCACGCGTCAGCTCCGCCGCCAACTGACGCATCGGCAGGTCGGCGGTCTGATCCTCCGGATAATGCCAGGGGCCTTCCGGCACGCGGGTCGCCAGATCGGCGCGCAGGGTCTCCACGCCGTCGCCCGACAGGGCCGAGACCATGAAAGTGGCGTCGAACGGGATCATTTCGTTCAGCTTGGCGGTCAAACCCAGCAATTCCTGCGGCTTCACCAGATCCACCTTGTTCAGCACCAAAAGGCGCGGCGCGGAGAGCGTGGCCAGCCGTTCGACGATCGCGGCCGACTCGCGATCCAACCCGCGCGCGGCGTCGATCACCAGCGCGATGAAGTCGGCGTCGCCGATGCCGGACCAGGCGGCCTTCACCATCGCCCGCTCCAGCTTGCGTTTGGGATCCTGGAAGATGCCGGGCGTGTCGATGAACAGCAGCTGCGACTGCCCGGCCATCGCGATGCCCAGCACGCGGCTGCGCGTGGTCTGGACTTTCGGGCTGACGATCGAGACCTTCGCCCCGACCAGCGCGTTCACCAGGGTGGATTTGCCGGCGTTCGGCGCGCCGGCGACGGCGATGAAACCGCATCTTGTGGTCATGACGTCGGTTCCAATCTTTCCAGCAGCGAGGCGGCTGCGGCGCTCTGCGCGAGGCGTTTGCTGCCGCCCTCGCCCAATCCAGTTTGTCCGGTCGAAACCGAAACCTCGATCCTGAAGATCGGGGCATGCTCCGGACCGGACCGCTCCAGCACCCGATAATCGGGCAAAGGCAGCCCGCGCGCCATCGCCCATTCCTGCAAGCGGGTCTTCGGGTCGCGCGGCGGCGCCAGCGCGGCTTCCATCAATGGCTCCCAGGCCGGGCGCACGAAGCCTTCGGCGGCGCTCAGGCCGCCGTCGAGATAAAGCGCGGCGATCACCGCCTCCATCGCGTCGCCCAGCACGGTGGAGTTGTCGGCCGCGCCCAGATCATTGGGCGGCAGCACAAGATGGCCGCCAAGGTCGATGGAACGGGCGACGGCCGCGCAGCTCTCGCGGCTGACCAGACGAGCGTGACGCTGAGCCAGCGCCCCTTCCCGCTCCTTGGGATAGCGACGCATCAGCTGGTCGGCGACGATCAGGCCCAGCACCCGGTCCCCCAGAAACTCCAGCCGCTCGTTCGCGGGGTCGCCGCGCCGCGCCGCGCTGGCGTGGCGCAACGCCGTCGCCAGCAAGACAGGATCGCGGAAGCTGTGGCCCAGTCGTTTCTGCAGCGAAGGCGGCGCGCCGGCCGCCTCACTTGATGATGTGGAGGAGGCGGTCATACCGGATCGCCGTCAGCCAGGTCCAAGGCATGAGGCCGGAGGTTCCGTCGGTCGAGAAGAACAGAATGCGCGCCCGCCCGATCACGTTCTCCAGCGGCACATAGCCGACCGAAGACGGCACGCGGCTGTCGGACGAGTTGTCGCGATTGTCGCCCATCATGAAGAGATGGGCCGGCGGCACGTTGAACTCTTCCGTGTTGTCGAGCGGGCCGCTGTCGGAGAACTCCCAGATCCGGTGGGAGAACCCGCCCGGGAGGGTTTCGACATATTCCGTCGGAGATCCAGGCCGAACGGCGGCGTCGGTGACTGGACGGCGGTCCACCATGGTTCCGTTGATGTAGAGACGGCCGGCGCGAACCTGGATCCGGTCGCCTGGCAGGCCGATGACCCGCTTAATGTAATCCTTGCCGCCGTCGCGCGGGTTGTTGAACACCACCACGTCGCCGCGATTGGGAACCGAGCCGAACAGCCGGTCCGGTCCAGGGATCAGCGGCATGCTGAAGGGCAGCGAGTAGCGGCTGTAGCCGTAGCTGAACTTGCTGACGAACAGATAGTCGCCCACCAGAAGGCTCGGCACCATCGAGGAAGACGGAATGTTGAACGCCTCGAACGCGACGGTGCGCACGCCCACGGCGATCAGGCCGGCGTAGACCAGGGTTTTGACGAATTCGCCGATCCCGCCGGAACTGCGTCGCCCCTGGGAGGTGGCGTTATTGGAATTCATGGATTGGGGCGCTGACATCGTGGGTTGGCTTTGCTTAGGCTCGTGCGGTGTACCCTTCGAAAGCCACGACCGCAATCCGCGATAGGCTATATCAAGGGCGAAAATGTGGCCTGCGTCACTCTGGGCGGGCGGAGATGATCACGAAGGCTTGGGCGGTCGGATACTCGTCGGTGATGGTGAGATGAATGTCCGCGACGTGACCTGCGGGCAGGATGGCCGCCAAACGGGCCGCCGCGCCGCCGGTCAAGGCGAGCGTCGGTTGGCCGCTCGGCAGGTTCGTGACGCCCAGATCCTTGAGGAATACGCCGCGCCGGAAGCCCGTGCCCAGCGCCTTGGCGCCCGCCTCCTTGGCCGCGAAGCGCTTGGCGTAGGTCGAGGCGCGGCCGCGCAGCGTGCCGGCGCGCCGCTCCGCCCGCCTGATCTCGGCTTCCGTGAAGACGCGCGCCAGAAATCTTTCGCCAAACCGCTCCAGCGTCTGCTCGATCCGTCGGATATCGCAGATGTCCGTGCCGATGCCGAGGATCACGAGCAGGTCACGCGGTCATTTCGCCGGCGGCCTCGGCGCGCGCGCGGTCCATCAGCGCGCGCATGCGGCGGATCGATTGGTCGAGCCCGCCGAAGATCGCCTCGCCGATCAGGAAATGGCCGATGTTCAATTCGACGATGGTCTGGATCGCCGCGACCGGCGCGACCGTGTCGAACGACAAGCCGTGGCCGGCGTGGCATTCCAGGCCGATGGCTTCGGCATGGGCGGCCGCGCGACGCAGACGGTTCAGTTCGAGCTCGGCCTTCGCGCCTTCGGCTTCGCAATAGGCCCCGGTGTGCAGCTCCACGACCGGCGCGCCCAGGCGCAAGGCGGCGTCCAACTGGGCCGGCTCCGGATCGATGAACAGCGACACGCGCATGCCGGCGTCGGACAGCTGCTTCACGAAAGGCTCCAGATGGGCGTAGCCGCCGATCACGTCCAGCCCGCCTTCGGTGGTCACTTCCGTGCGCTTCTCCGGCACCAGACAGGCGGCGTGCGGCTTGTGCTTCAGCGCGATCGCCAGCATCTCCGGCGTCGCCGCCATCTCGAAATTCAGCGGCAGGCTGATGTCACGCACCAGACGCGCGATGTCGTCGTCGGAGATATGGCGGCGATCTTCGCGCAGATGCGCGGTGATGCCGTCGGCCCCGGCTTGGGCGGCCATGCGCGCGGCGCGCACGGGATCGGGGTGCTTCCCGCCGCGGGCGTTCCGGATCGTGGCGACGTGATCGATGTTCACGCCCAACCGCAGAAAACGCTTCGTCATGCCGAGCCCCTCCTCAAATCTAGCCGCGCGCCCGATCGACCGAACTGATCGACGGCGTCGCCCGCAAGGCAGCGATGATATTGGTCAAGTGACGCACGTCGGAAACCTCGACGTCGACGATGATGTCGAAGAAATCCATCGACCGGTTGGTGATCTTGAAGTTCGCGATGTTGCCGTCATGCCGCCCGATGACGGTGCAGAGCGCGCCCATGCTGCCAGGCTCGTTCTCCACCACCACGGACAAGCGGCCGACGCGGGATTGATCCTGCGCGCTTTCCGTATCCCAGGCGACGTCGATCCAGCGCTCCGGCGATTCCTGCACCGATTCCAGCGCCGCGCAATCGATGGTGTGAACGGTCACGCCCTTGCCGGTGGTCACGATGCCTACAATCCGGTCGCCCGGCAGCGGGTGGCAGCAGCGCGCGTAATGCACGGCCATGCCGGGGATCAGACCGCGAATGGGGATCGCCGGGCTTTTCTCGTTCGGCCGGCGCGGAGCCTTGAGCGGCACGATCTTGTCGCTGGTCTTCGGCAGCGGCTGGCGCGAGGCCGGATGAACGACATGCAGCACTTCGCGAGGGCTAGGCTTGACTTCCGCGACCGCGGCGAACAGATCCTCGACGCTGGCGAGCCCGATCTCCTTCAGGCTCGGCTCCAGCACGCGATCGGAGAACGGGAAGCCTTCCTGCTTGAAGCTCTTGTTCAGCATCTCCCGACCGAGGCTGACGAACTCGGTCCGGCGCTGAGAACGCACATAGCGCCGGATCCGCGCCTTCGCTTTGCCAGTGACGACGAAATCATCCCAGGACGGCGACGGGGCGCCGTTCTTCGAGGTGATGATCTCCACCTGATCGCCGTTCTGCAGCGCGGAGCGCAGCGGCATCATGCGGCCGTTGATCTTCGCGCCGAAGCAACGATCCCCGACCGAACTGTGAACCGCGTAGGCGAAATCAACCGGCGTCGCGCCGCGCGGCAAGGCGATCAGGTCGCCCTTCGGCGAGAAGCAGAACACCTGGTCCTGGAACATCTCCAGCTTGGTGTGCTCCAGGAACTCCTCGGGTCCCGCCGCATGCTCCAGAATGTCCAGCAGCTCGCGCAGCCAGCGATATTGCTTGCCTTGAGCGGCGGCCGCGCCCTGCTTGTACTGCCAATGCGCGGCGACGCCGAGCTCCGCCACCCGCTGCATTTCGTGGGTGCGGATCTGCATCTCGATCCGCTTGTTCTGCGGGCCGATGACGCCGGAATGCAGCGACCGGTAATTGTTCGGCTTCGGGGTGGAGATGTAGTCCTTGAAGCGCCCGGGCACGACCGGATAGCTGCTGTGGATCTGGCCCAGCGCCTGATAGCACTGCTCCACCGTGTCCACGGTGACGCGGAAGGCCATGATGTCCGACAGCTGCTCGAAGCCGACGTTCTTGCGCTGCATCTTGCGCCAGATCGAATAGGGCGTCTTGGCGCGGCCGGAGATCTCCGCCTTCAGCCCGACGGCGTCGAACTTGTCGCGGAATTCCTGGATGATCTCCCCGATCAGGTCGCCGCCTTCCTCGCGCAGGAATTCGAGGCGAGTGAGGATCGAGCTGCGGGCGTCCGGGTTCAGTTCGATGAACGCCAGATCCTCCAGCTCGTCCTTCATGTCCTGGATGCCGATGCGCTCGGCCAGCGGCGCATAGATATCCATGGTTTCATGCGCGATCCGGCGACGCTTCTCCGGATTCTTGATGAAATGCAGGGTGCGCATGTTGTGCAGCCGGTCCGCCAGCTTGACCAGCAGGACGCGGATGTCTTCCGACATCGCCAGCACCAGCTTGCGGAAATTCTCGGCCTGCTTGGACTGATCGGACTGTAGTTCGATGCGGCTCAGCTTGGTGACGCCGTCGACGAGCCGGGCGACTTCCGGCCCGAAATTGCGGTCTATCTCCTCGAGCGTGACGCCGGTGTCCTCCACCACGTCATGCAACAGGCCTGTGATCACCGACGCGCTGTCCAGGCGCATCTGGGTCAGAATGCCTGCGACTTCGACCG
>JBMLRS010000789.1:0-18576 GCA_049240905.1 Elsteraceae bacterium | reverse complement strand
GAGATCGCGGCGGAGGTTCCGCCGGCCCCGCCCGACGCCGACGTCTCAAAGGCGCCCCTGCTGCTCGACGTGCGGCAATTGGAGAAGACCTTCCCGGTCGGCAAGAAGCTGGCGCGCGCGGTGGCTGGCGCCAGTTTCCAGGCGCGCGCCGGGCAGACCCTGGCGATCGTCGGCGAGTCCGGCTGCGGCAAATCCACCTTGGCCCGCGTCCTCTCCGGCCTGTTCAACGCCAGCGGCGGGCACGCCAATTTCGCGGGTTTCGATCTGGCCAATCTCTCGGTCGATTCTCGACCCCGCGATCTGCGGCGGCGGATCCAGATGGTGTTCCAGAACCCGGATTCGACGCTGAACCCCAGTCACACCATCGAGTTCTCCTTGATGCGGCCCCTGCGCGTGCTGCGCGGGATGAGCAAGGCGGACGCGCGGGCGGAGGTCTCCAAGCTGATGCAGGTGGTGCGGCTGGCGCCGGAGCTGCGCCATCGCACGCCGGACCAGCTTTCCGGCGGCCAGCGCCAGCGGGTCGCGATCGCCCGCGCGCTGGCCGGGGAGCCGGATCTGGTCATCGCGGACGAGCCGGTCTCAGCCTTGGACGTCTCGGTCCAGGCGGCGATCCTCAATCTGTTGAGCGAGTTGCTGGAGGAATCCCAGATCGGCCTGATCGTGATCTCGCATGATCTGGCGATGGTCCGGCATATGGCCCATTGGGTGGCGGTGATGTATCTTGGCCGCGTGGTGGAATATGGCCCGGCGGACCAGGTGTTCGCGCCACCCTTCCACCCCTACACGGCGGCGCTGTTGGCGGCGGCGCCGCGGCCCAGCGTGGAGGACGGCCCGCCGACCGTGATCCTGGGCGGAACCATGCCCAGCCCGACCGAGACGATCGTCGGCTGCGCCTTCGCCAATCGTTGCCCGCACAAGCTAGGCGCGATCTGCGACACGACCCCGCCGCCGATCCGCGCCTGGGGCGCGCATCAGATCCAATGCCATCTGGAGAACGGGGCTTAGGGCTGTTTGATTTCGGCTGAAATAGAGAATTCAGCGACGACAACGGCTCCCCTCACCCTGAGCACCGTCGAAGGGTCCGAGCAAATTCGCCACCGCATCCCGCTCGCCTGCCCTTCGACAAGCTCAGGGTGAGGTATCCTGTTGTTCTTTATAAAAGAATCGTCATCGCGAGGCGCAGCCGTGGCGATCCATGTTTCAGCGCGGCAGGCGCCTGTCACGGGACAGATGGACCGCCGCGCTTCGCTCTCGGTGGCGAATTACTGGGATTCAGGCGGTCAGCGCGCCGGTTTCAGCAGCAGATCCAGCAGCGGCTGCAGCGGGCGCGCCTTCTTGCCCAGGTTCATCACTTCCTTTTCGATCGCGTGGGCGCGGCGCGGACCCAATACGGGGCCGGCGAGGTCGCGATACTTCTCCAGCGCCTCTTCCGGGCTCAGCGGATTTTCCGGATTGCCGCGCGCGATCGCCGGGGCGGATTCCAGGCGCTTGCCGTTCTTCAAGGTGATGACGGCGCGGGCCCAGCGTTCGGCGGGGAATTTCGCGGTGAATTCCGGGTCGTCGATCAGAACAATGCTTTGCGACAGGGCGAGAATTTCCTTGTCCTTCAGCGCCTTGCCGGAAAGCTCCGCCGCGCCCAGCTTGCCGCGCACCAGGAAGGCCGCGACCGGGAAGGGCGTGCTGTATTGCGCCGCGTCCGGCGAATCCGGCGCAGCCGTGTTCAGCGCCACGGAATTGGCGAAGCTGTGGATCTCCAGCTTGCCGATCTGATCATGGGTGAAGCCATGCTCGCGGCGGAGCGCCGCGACCGCCTCCACCGCGGGCTGCGCCCAGCGGCAGACCGGATAGGCCTTTTCATACTGCTCAAGGATCCGCCAACGCTGGCCGAGGTCGGACCAGAGATCCGCCACGTCGGCCCCTTCGACGGTCACGGCCGGCGCGCCGGTGTAGCCCTCGGCCGCCAGGAAGCCGGCGGTCACCCCGGAGAAGGCGCCCCAGCCGGAGCCGTCCTTCACCATCGTCGGCCAGGCGATGCAGCGCATCATCTGGCTGCGTGGCCCGTGATACTCCGCCGTGCCCAGCGCCTCGCGCGTCTTCGCCCAATTGAGCTTGAGATGCCGGCTGACCAGCGCCGCGCAGGCGACCGCGCCCCAGGCGCCCGAGGTGTGATAGTCGCAGGCGGTGCGATGCAGGGCGATGCCGGCGCGGGTGCCGATCTCATAGCCGATCACGTAGGAGGCGAGGAAATCCCGCCCGTCCAGCAGCAATCCCAGCTCCGCCATGCCCAGAAGGGTCGGCAGCACAGAGACGCCGATATGGCCCTTGGTCAGCACATGGCCGTCATGGGCGTCGAACGCGTCGATCGTCGTGGCCCCGGCGAAGGCGGCCCCGGCGGGAGAAACCGCGCGCCCGTCGAACAGCATGCGCACGCCGTGAGTGACCGAACCCATATGGCCGGCGGCGTGATCGCGCGCGATCTTGGAGACGGGAAGGGTGGCGCCGGCGGCGGCCGTGCCGATCGTGTCCAGCAGCGCGCGCGCCGCTCTGGTCCACACCGCCTCCGGCGCCGTCGGCAATCCTGGTCCTAGGATGAAGCGTTTCGGCGAGACGGCGGCGGACATGATGTTTCCTCTTAGTTTTTGGCCAGAACGGCGTGGGTCGCGATCGCCCCGGCCCAGCAATAGAGCGCCAGCATCGGCTGGGTCTGGGCGTGGGTGGCGTGACGCATCCAAGGGGGATGATGGATCAAGGTTCCAGGCGGTTCAACCGCCCAGGGCCGCTCCGCCCGCAGCCACAGCGCGTCGCCGGAGACGACATGATAAACCTCCTCCGCCGGATGCTCATGCACGGGGTAATGCGTGCGCGGGCCCAACATCAGGAAGCCGACGCGGCATAAATCCGTGTCGATCCGCCGGCCAGGGCCGACCACCTCGACATAGCCGTAATTGTCGAGGAAGTCCGGATCCGGCGGGTCCTTGGCGTAGTTGGGATTGCGCACCCAATCCGCATCAGGCTCGATATCCTCGAAGGCGCAGGCGACCTCGGCCAAGGGGCTGGATCTGGCCGCCTCCAGCGCGGAACCGATGAATCTGGTGACCGGCAGGCGGGCGCCTGCGCCGAGCGGGGCGTCGCCGACCGGCAGGGTCGGCAGCAACCGGCTGACTTCGGTCAGCATCGCCGGGCCGGTCGCATAGAGTTTCGCGACGGCGGTGAGGAAGCCCTCAAGCGATGACTGCATAGCCCGCCTTCTCCGCCTCCTGCGCCCAATCCTCTGTGATGCGGTAGGCGTCCGGCGTCGCGCGGGCGAAGCCGAGGATGCAGAGCTCCGCCATCAGATCCTTCTGCGCGGGATCGTCCGCGAGGGAGACCAGGGCGGCGGCCAGCCGCTCGACGATCGCGGGATCGGCCCCGGGGGCCGCCACGAAGGCGGGGATCGGCACCGTGTCCGTGCTCTCGATGATCTTGAGGTCGCGGGTCAGTTCCGGCGCATGGCGGTCGAGCAGCGCGAAGGCGAAGGAATCCAGCGGGCCGACGTCGATCTTGCCCTGGTTCAGCGCCTCCAGCACCAGGCGCGGCGTCATCAACGGGCCGACCGCCTCGGCGAACAGCGGCGCGTCGCCCTTGCGGTAGCGCAGCAGATGATGGCGCGGCGCGTTATAGCCGGAATGGGAGTCATGGATCGTGTAGCCCATGCGCTTGCCCAAACAGTCCGCCACGCTGTTCAGGCCGGAATCCTTGCGCGCGACGAAATGGCTGCAATAGACCGCTTTGCCCTTGGCGTAGGCCGCGCTGGGGATCGGGGCCGCCACCATCGGGTTCTTGCCGCCCCGGCGCAGATGCGGCCAGCCGCACATGAAGGTGCAGGCCAGATCCTCGCGGCCCCACAGCGCGTCGAGCGGCGCGGGGTAGGCGTGGTCGATCACGGTGAGGCCGATCCCGGACTTCGCCTCAAGCCAGACGAACAACCGCTTCCATGCCGCGACCGCCCCTGGGGCCACCGAATACATCCGCGCGTTCGCGATTAGATTTGTGATCACACCGCCCTCTTGCCGCTGCCTTGATATGGTCACATAGTGGATGAGTTACGGAGATGTCATGCGGTATTCGGGTTTTCGCGTTCTTAAAGAAGCGCTGACGGGCAATACGGGTTGGAAGCCGGCTTGGCGGGATCCTGCGCCCAAGGACGCCTATGACGTGATCGTCATCGGCGGGGGCGGCCACGGGCTGGCGACGGCCTATTACCTTGCGAAGGAGCATGGCGTGACCAACGTCGCCGTGCTCGAACGCGGCCTGATCGGCATGGGCAACACCGGTCGCAACACGACGATCGTGCGCTCGAACTACCTGACGCCGGAGAACCATCATTTCTACGAATGGTCGCTGAAGCTCTGGGAAGGGCTGGAGCAGGACCTGAACTACAACGCGATGGTCAGCCAGCGCGGGGTGCTTAATCTTTTCCATTCCGACGGCGCGCGCAATCAGGCGGCCCGGCGCGGCAACGCGATGATGCTGAGCGGGATCGACGCGGAGATCCTCGACAAGGATCAGGTGAAGGCCTTCTGCCCGCTGATCGACGTCGATAACGCGCGCTTCCCGGTCTATGGCGGCCTGCTGCAGCGGCGCGGCGGATCGGCCCGGCATGACGCGGTCGCCTGGGGCTTCGCCCGCGCGGCCGATCAGCGCGGGGTCGACATCATCCAGAACTGCGAAGTGCTGGGGATCGATGTCGAGGGCGGCCGGGTAACCGGCGTGCGCACCTCGCGCGGGAACATAAAGGCGAAGAAGATCGGCCTCGCCGTCGCCGGCAACTCGTCTCGGCTCGCCCAGATGGCGGGCGTGGACGTGCCGATCGAAAGCCATGTGCTGCAGGCTTTCGTCTCCGAGGGCTTGAAGCCGCTGGTGGACAGCGTGATCACCTTCGGCGCCGGGCATTTCTACATCAGCCAGTCCGACAAGGGCGGCTTGGTGTTCGGCGGCGGGTTGGACGGCTGGAACACCTACGCCCAGCGGGGCAATCTGCCGGTGGTGGAGCATGTGTTCACGGCGGGTCTGGCGATGATGCCGTCGCTGTCCCGGCTGCGCGGTCTGCGCCAATGGGGCGGCGTGATGGACATGACCTTCGACGGCTCTCCGATCATCGGCAAGCTGCCGGTCGAGGGTCTCTACATGACCGGCGGCTGGTGCTATGGCGGCTTCAAGGCGACCCCCGGCAGCGGCTGGTGCCACGCCTGGACCATCGCCAAGGACGAACCGCATCGCCTGAACGCCGCGCACCGGCTCGATCGCTTCCGCGAAGGCAAGATGATCGACGAGCGCGGCAACGGCCCCTTCCCATGGCTTCATTGATATGATTCAGATCGATTGTCCCTTTTGCGGCCGCCGCGACGAGGTGGAGTTCTCCTATCGCGGCGATGCGGGCGTGAAGCGTCCGGCTGGTCAGGAAGGCCAGGACGCCTTCTTTGACTATGTCTACAAGCGCGACAATCCGCGCGGCTGGCACCTGGAATGGTGGCACCACAGCGGCGGCTGCCGACAGTTCCTGAAAGTGCTGCGCCACACCATGACGCATGAAGTGCGCGCGGTCGGCTACGCGAGCGACGACATCCAGGTTCCCGCCGAATGACCCAGCCTTTCCGCACCAAAGCCGGCGGCGTGATCGACCGCTCCAAGCCGCTGAAATTCCAGTTCGACGGCAAGCCCTATCAAGGCTTCGCGGGCGACACGCTGGCCTCGGCGCTGTTGGCCAACGGCGTGCGTCTGGTCGGGCGCAGCTTCAAGCTCCATCGCCCGCGAGGCATATTCTCCGCCGGGGCGGAGGAGCCGAACGCGCTGGCCGAGATGCGCCTGGGCGCGCGGCGCGAACCCAACACCCGCATGACCATGCAGGAGCTCTATGACGGGCTCGAGGCCGCCAGCCAGAACCGCTGGCCCTCGCTGAAGTGGGATCTGCTGAGCCTGAACGGCTTGGTCGGATCGGCGCTGTCGGCCGGCTTCTATTATAAGACGTTCATGTGGCCGGCCTCCTTTTGGGAGAAGGTGTATGAGCCGCTGATCCGGCGCGCGGCGGGCCTCGGCCGCGCCTCCGGCCTGCCGGATCCGGACAGCTACGAAGCCGCCCATATGCATTGCGACGTGCTGGTGGTGGGTTCGGGCGCGGCGGGACTGGCGGCGGCTCGCGCGGCTGCCGCCACAGGCCAGCGCGTGACCCTGTGCGAACAGGACTTCACCCTCGGCGGCGGCTTGTTGGCGGAGCCTGAGCAAGCGAAATGGCTGGCGGACAGCGTCAAGGCGCTGGAGGGGATGGCCAACGTCACCCTGATGCCGCGCACCAATGTCTTCGGCTATTACGACCATAATGTCGTCGGCGCGATCGAGCGGGTGGCGGATCACTTCCCGGTTCCGCCGCCGCACACGCCGCGGCATCGCTACTGGACGATCCGCGCGCAGACCGTGGTGCTGGCGACCGGCGCCTATGAGCGCTTCATCGCCTTCCCGGACAATGACCGGCCGGGCGTGATGCTGGCCGGCGCCGCGCAGACCTACGTCAACCGTTTCGGTGTGCTGCCGGGCGAGCGCGCCCTGCTGTTCGCCAATCACGACGCCGCCTATCCCTCCTTCTTCGCGCTGCAGGACGCAGGAATGGGCGTCGCTGGCGTGGTCGATCCGCGGGCGGATTCCGCGATGATGAGCGAGGCCGCCGCGCGCGGCATTCAGGTCTACGCAGAGAGCGAAGTGGTCGCGACCTTGGGCGGCGATCAGCTGCGCGGCGCGGGCATTCGGCGGATCGGCGGCGCGGGGACCGAGACGGTGGCGGCGGCCGATCTGCTCTGCGTCTCCGGCGGACTCAACCCGGCGGTCCATCTCGCCAGCCATTCCCAGACCAAGCTGAAATGGAGCGACAAGCTCGCCACCTTCCTGCCCGGCGCGCCGGTGCTGCGCCAGCATTCCGTGGGCTCCGCCAACGGCGTGATCGGCATTCAAGAAGCGGCGGCGGAAGGCGCCCATGTCGGCGCCGCGATCGCAGGCCAAGCCGCGGAGTTCGAGCTGCCGAAGGCGGCCGCTCCGGATCCGACCGTCTGGCCGCTCTGGGAAGTCAGGGCGCGCGGCAAGGCGTTCGTCGACATCCAGGACGATGTGACGGCGGATGACATCCGCCTCGCCCATCGCGAAGGCTTCAAGCATATCGAGCACGCCAAGCGCTACACCACCCACGCCATGGGCACCGACCAGGGAAAATCCGGCGGCATCGTCGGCGCGGCGGTGCTGGCGGCGGCGCGCGGGCAGCGGGTGGAGGAGATCGGCTTGCCGGCCTTCCGCCCCTTCACCTCGCCGATCAGCTGGGGCGCCATCGGCGGCCCGCATATCGGCAAGCATTTCGCGCCAACCCGGAAGACCGCGCTGCACGCCTGGCATGTCGCGCATGACTGCGTGTTCATGGAGGCCGGCCAATGGCTGCGCCCGGCCTACTACCCCCGCAAGGAGGACGCCGACGCCTGGGCCAGCGTGCTGCGCGAGGCGCGCGCCGTGCGCAAGCAGGTCGGGATCTGCGACGTCTCCACCCTCGGCAAGATCGACGTGCAGGGGGCGGACGCGGCCAAATTCCTGGATCTGCTCTACACCAACACCTTCTCCACCCTGAAGATCGGCCGCGCGCGCTACGGCCTGATGCTGCGGGAGGATGGTCTGGTGTTCGACGACGGCACCACCACGCGCCTCGCCGAAGATCACTTCTTCATGACCACGACCACGGCGAACGCCGGTCCGGTGATGTCGCATATGGAGTTTCATCTCCAGACCTGCTGGCCGGATTTCGACGTGCAGATCGCCAGCGTCACTGACCAATGGGCGGCGATGTCCGTCGCCGGCCCCCGCGCCCGCGACACGCTGGCGCCGATCGTCACGGGTCTGGACATGTCGAACGAAGCCTTCCCGTTCATGGGCGTGGCCGACGCTCAGATCGAAGGCTGTCCGGTGCGAGTGTTCCGCATCAGCTTCTCCGGCGAACTGGCCTATGAAGTGGCGACGCCCGCGGGCTACGCCGATCGGGTCTGGCGCGCGATCATGGCCTCGGGCGAGAAGCACGGGATCACGCCCTACGGCGTCGAAGCCCTGAACCTGCTGCGCATCGAGAAGGGCCACGTCACCGCCGCCGAATTGAACGGGCAGACGACGGCGGCCGACGTCGGGCTGGGCCGAATGTTCAAGAAGCAGGGCGATTTCATCGGGCGGTCGTTGGTCGCGCGGCCGGGCACGGCCGACAGTTCCCGCCCGCGCCTCGTGGGTCTGCGTCCGCTCAAGCGCGACCAGAAGCTGCGCGCCGGATCGCATCTGACCGAACCAGGCAGCGATCACAGCCTGGGCTGGGTCACCAGCGTGACCATCGCCGTAGAGCTGGAAGGCTGGATCGGCCTCGCCATGCTCCGCGACGGGGAATCCCGGATCGGAACCAAGATGGAGGCCCGCTACCCGCTGGCGAACGAGACCGTGCCGGTCGAAATCGTCAGCGCCCATTTCGTCGATCCAGCCAACGAGCGTGTCCATGCCTGACGCCCATCACCCCCTCGCGGGCCATCTGACGCCGGGTCGTCACGGCGCGGCGGGTCCCAATCCGGTGCGTCTGTCCACGCCCCGCCGCGACATCGTCCAGATCGCCGCCCGCAAGGGTCAGACCGCCGCGTTGAAAGCGGCGTTGAAGGCCGCCTTCGGGCTGGAACTGGGCGAGGCCGGGCATGCGACCTATGGCGGCGGGCTCACCGCCCTGCCGATTCAGCCGGACGCCTGGGTCTTGGTTTCTGAACCTCGGGGCGAGGGCGCGCTGGCGGCTGAAGTGAAGAAGGCAGTTGGCGTCGCGGGCTCCGTGGTCGATCAGACTCACGGTCGCTGCGTGATCGCCCTGACGGGCGAGCGGGCGCCGGAGGTGATGGCGCGCTTCTGCCGGATCGATCTGCATCCGGCCGTCTTCGGGCCTGGCAGGGCGGCCGTCACCCCGATGGCGGAGCTGTTCTGCGTGCTGAGCCACGGCCCGGCCGCGCATTACGAGATGATCCTGTTCTCGACCTTCGCTGATTCATTCTTCCATTCTGTGATCACAGCCGCTGCGACCACTGGATATGAGATCGTCTAAGGCCTCGCTTTAAGGAGTTTGCATGCCCCTCGCCGAGGTTCTCGCCTCGCGTTCCGCAGAGAACGACGCAGCCTTGCTGCGGGTCGAAGGGCTGACGGTGCGTTTTCGGGTTCCAGGCGGCTCGATCACCGTGGTCGATGACGTCTCCTTCGCCTTGAAACCGGGGGAGACCTTGGGGCTGGTCGGCGAGAGCGGCAGCGGCAAGACCATCACGTCCCTGGCTCTCATGGGGCTTCTGGAGACCCCGCCGGCGGAGATCGCCGCCGGTCGCGTGCTGTTTGAAGGCCGCGACCTGCTGTCCTTGCCGGAAGGCGAGCTGTCCGATCTGCGCGGCGCCCGCCTCTCCATGGTGTTCCAGGAACCGATGACCTCGCTGAACCCGCTGATGACCGTGGGTCGGCAGATCGAGGAGCCGTTGCGTCGGCATCTGGGTCTGTCCAAGGCGGAGGCGAAGGCGCGCTCGATCGATCTCCTCGGCAAGGTTGGCATTCCCCGGCCGGAAACGGCGGTCAACGGCTACCCGCACCAGCTTTCTGGCGGCATGCGCCAGCGCGCGATGATCGCGATCGCGCTGTCCTGCCGTCCGGCGCTCTTGGTGGCGGATGAGCCGACGACGGCGTTGGACGTCTCGGTCCAGGCGCAGATCCTGGCGCTTCTGGATGATCTGCAGCGGGAGATGGGGACGGCTATCCTGCTGATCACCCATGATCTTGCGGTGATCGCGGAGACCGCGCATCGCGTCGCCGTGATGTACGCCGGCCGGATCGTCGAGACTGGGGCGGTCGAGGCGCTGTTCGCCCGCCCGTTGCATCCCTACGCGCAGGGCCTGCTGCGCTCCATTCCTCGGATCGAGCGAGAGCGGGAGGAATTTCTGCCGGAGATCGAGGGCGTCGTGCCGGCCCCCTGGGACTTGCCAGCCGGTTGCGCCTTCGCCGCGCGGTGCGCCCGGGCGGATCGGACTTGTCATGCCGACCGACCAGCCTTGGTCGAACGGGCGGACGGCCGCGCCGTCGCCTGCTGGAAGCCGCTCGATGGCTGAGCCCCTTCTCAAACTGCGGGGTCTCAAGACCCACTTCCCGATTCATTCGCCGCTCTTGCGCCGGCGGATCGGAACCGTTCGGGCGTTGGACGGAGTCGATCTCGACCTGGAGGCTGGCGGCGTGCTGGGCGTGGTGGGGGAGAGCGGCAGCGGCAAGACCACCATGGGCAAGACGCTTTGCAAGCTGATCGAGCCCACCGAAGGTTCGATCCAGTTCGAGGGGCGCGACATCACCCATCTGTCGAACGCGGAGATGACGCCGGTGCGCAAGCGGCTGCAGATCGTGTTCCAGGACCCGATGTCCTCGCTGAACCCGCGCATGTCGGTTGGCAAGATCCTGGCCGCGCCGTTCGAGATTCATAATGTCTGCCCGTCGTCGGAGATTCCCGACCGCGTGGCCCAACTGTTGACCATGGTGGGCTTGCCGGCGGACGCCGCGCAGCGCTTCCCGCATGAATTCTCCGGCGGGCAGCGCCAGCGCGTCGGCATCGCGCGGGCCTTGGCCCTGCGGCCGTCGCTGGTGATCGGGGACGAACCGGTTTCCGCCCTGGACGTCTCGATCCAGGCGCAGATGCTTAATCTGCTGAAGCGGCTGCAGAGCGAGCTGAACCTCACCTACATCCTGATCTCCCATAATCTCGGCGTGGTCAGCCATATCTGCGACCGGGTCGCGGTCATGTATCTGGGCCGGGTGGTGGAGAGCGGGCCGCGCGACGCACTGTTCTTCGATCCCAAGCATCCCTACACCGAAGCCCTGCTCGCGGCGGTGCCGAGCCCGGTTCCAGGCCGCGCGCGCCGTCGGGTGACCTTGAGCGGCGACCCGCCCAGCCCGGCCAACCCGCCCCAGGGCTGCGCCTTCCATCCGCGCTGCCCGAGCGCCGTGGCGCGTTGCGCGGTCGAGGCGCCGCGCCCGGTAACCTTGCCAGGAGGCCATAGCGTCTCCTGCCATCTGCACGGCTAGGCGCGCATGCTGTCCTATATCGGCCGACGATTGCTGCAAGCCATTCCGCTGCTGATCGGCGTGTCGATCATCGGTTTCGGCCTGATGCATCTGGCGCCGGGCGGCCCGCTGGCGGTCTACACGCTGAATCCGACCATCACCAATCAGGATATCGAGCGGATCAAGATCGTCTTCGGCTTGGACCAGCCGTTCCATATTCAGTATCTGAAATGGGCCGCGGGGATGGCGACCGGCGATTGGGGCAACACCTTCTTCGGCGGTCGCCCGGTGTTGTCCGTGATCCTCGAGCGGATGCCGGCGACCTTCATTCTGATGGGCTGCTCGCTTTCGGTCGCGATCATCATCGGCGTGTCGATCGGGGTGCTGGGCGCGCTGCGCCGCTATTCGATCTTCGACCTTCTGGCGACCTCCGGCGCCATGGTGGCGCTGTCCTTCCCGACCTTCTGGTTCGGTCTGATGGCGATCTATTTCTTCGCCGTGAAGATGGGCTGGCTGCCGAGCGGCGGCATGTATGAGCTGGGCGAGGAGGGCAATCCCTGGGATCTGCTGCGCCATCTGATCCTGCCGGTCATGGTGCTGTCCCTGGTCATCACGGCGGGGTGGAGCCGCTATGCGCGCTCCGCCTTTCTGGAAGTGATGCAGCAGGATTACATGCGCACCGCCAAGGCCAAGGGATTGCGCCCGGCGGCGCGGCTGTTCCGCCACGCCGCGCCCAACGCGATGAAGCCGCTGATCGCGCTGTTGGGGGTCGAGCTGCCGCTGCTGTTCTCCGGCGCGCTGGTGACGGAGACGATCTTTGGTTGGCCGGGCGTGGGAAGACTGTTCGTCGACGCTCTCAGCATGAAGGAATATCCGGTCCTGATGGGCATGATGATGTTCACCAGCGTGTTCGTGATCATCGGCAATCTGATCGCGGACATCCTCGTGGCGCTGCTTGATCCCCGGGTGCGGCTGTGAGCGCGGCCCCGATCCGCCAGAGCGTGGCGAAACGCTTCCTGCGCCATCCCATGGCGCTGTTCGGCGGGATCACCGTGACGCTTCTCTGCGCGGCGGCGCTGTTCGCGCCCGCGCTGGCGCCGCGCGATCCGTTGCTGCTCGACACGTCGGTGCGCTTCCTGGCGCCGTTCGCGCGCTGGCCGTTCCTGCTGGGCACGGACGATCTGGGGCGGGACACCTTGAGTCGATTGCTCTATGGCGGGCAGATTTCGCTCACCGTCGGCTTGGTCGCGATGGTGACGACCGTGCTGACCGGATCGCTGATCGGCGTGGTGGCGGGCTATGTCGGCGGCTGGGTCGACGCGGTGCTGATGCGCTTCGTCGACACCATGCTCTGCTTTCCCCAGGTCTTCCTGCTGCTGGTGGTCGCAGCCTTCGTGCCGCCTACCCTGCTGTCGATCTCGTTGATCATCGGCCTCACCTCCTGGATGGAGGTCGCGCGGATCGTGCGGGCTGAGATCCTGCATCTGAAGGAGCAGGATTTCGTGCTGGCCGCCCGCGCGCTGGGGGCCAGCCGGACGCGGATCATGCTGCGCGAGCTGACGCCGAACATCGCGGCGCCTCTTCTGGTGGCGGCCACCTTGAAGGTGGCGGGGGCGGTGCTGATGGAGAGCTACATCAGCTATCTGGGTTATGGCGTGCAGGCCCCCCTGGCGAGTTGGGGCAACATGCTGACCAACGCGCAAGGCTATTTCGACACGGTTCCCTGGCTGGCGATCCTGCCGGGATTGATGATCACCCTGACGGTGATGGGCTTCAATTTCCTGGGCGACGGCTTGCGCGACGCGCTCGATCCCAAGCTCAGGATGGGAAAATAAACAACCAACGAAGGAGGGTTCGATGACGCGTTCCAATGGCGGCTTTACTCGACGCGGCGTGCTCGCGAGCGGTCTGGCGGCGCCTCTGGTGCTGGCGAGCGGCGTTCGGCTCGGCCATGCCCAGGCGCAGAACCGGGATCGGCTGATCCTCGGCATGACCCAGGAGCCGGTGCAGTTCAACCCGATGCTCTGGGTGAACGCCGGGACTGAGAACATTCCCGAACGCTGCATGTTCGACGCCCTCTGGGACGTCAACGAGCGGGGCGAGTTCGTGCCCAACCTCGCGACCAAGATCCCGACCAAGGAAAATGGCGGCGTCTCGGCCGACGGTCTGATCTGGAAGGTCGAGCTGCGCCCCGACGTCAAGTGGACGGACGGCCAGAAATTCACCGCCCGGGACGTCGAATTCACCTACCAGACCCTGATCAATCCGGCCGTCGCCACCCGGACCCGCAGCGGCTTCGACCTGATCAAGAACTTCAAGGTCGTGAACGACACCAACATCGAAATGGAGCTGAGCAAGCCGTTCATCCCGTTCCTGTGGGCGTGGCAGAACATGCATATCGCGCCGGCGCATCTGCTCTCCAAGGAATCGAACATCAATACGTCGGGCTTCAACAGCCAGCCGATCGGCACGGGCTGCTACATCCTGAAGACCCGGGTGGCCGGCAGCCACATGATCTATGAGCGCAACCCGGACTATCACCGCGGCGCGCCGAAGATTCGGCAATTCATTCACAAGTTCGTGCCTGACCAGATCGTGCTCTATGGCCAGGCGAAGACCGGCGAAGTGGATTACATGGGCCTGGCCGGCGTGCCCGGCGATCGTTGGGCGGAGGCGCGGGCGCTGCCGGATCGCGAGCTTTTGACCAACGCGCTGCCATGGGTGCAGTTCGTCTACTTCAATTGCGCCAAGCCGCAGTTCTCCGACCCGAAAGTGCGCCGCGCGCTAGGCATGGCGTTGGAGATGCAGAAATCGATCGACGACATCTATTTCGGCACCTGGAAGCGCACGCTCTCTTATCTCCACACCTCGCACTGGGCCTACAACAGCGCGTTGAAGGATGAGAGCGCCAATCCGGAGATGGCGGCCAAGCTGCTGGATGAAGCCGGCTGGCGCGTCGGCGCGGATGGGATCCGCGAGAAGGGCGGGGTGAAGATGAAGTTCACCATGTCCACCACCGCAGGCGTGGCGCCGCGGCAGAACACCCAGGCCTTGTTCCAGCAGAACTGGAAGAAGATCGGCGTGGAGATGGAGATCAAGAACATGCCGGCCAGCGTGGTGTGGGGCGAATACACCACCAAGAGCCAGTTTGACACGCTGTTGGTCTCCTGGGAGCCTACCGTCGGCATGGATCCGGATTACACGGCGCGCGCCCACTCGAAGCATATCCCGACCAAGACTGGGTTTGGGTCGAACTATGTCCAATACGAAAACGCCGAGGTCGATCGCCTGCTCGATCTGGGCGTGACTCAAGCCAATGTCGAAGATCGCAAGGCCACCTACGGCCGGGTGCAGCAGATCCTGCAGGAAGAAGCGCCGTTCGTGCCCCAAGCCGGCACCTATCGCGGCGATCTCAAGAAGAAGGCTTTGGTTGGGATCAAACCGAACGGCTACACGGTGAACGCCGCCTGGAACCTGCATGAATGGTCCTGGACCTGATCCAGGCCAGGAAAGAGCGGGGGTCGGCGTAACCCGACCCCCGCCATCTCCGCGCAAGTCCTATGGGTCGGCCGCGGGTTCGCGGCGGGCCCTATCTGAAACCGCCCAGGAAGGCGGCGAGGTTGGGGCCGAGATCATCGGTCCGATAGCCGCCCTCCTGCACCAGCACCGTCGGCAGCTTCAAGGAGGCGATCGCCTGGGCGATCGCCTCGAAGCCCGGCGTGGTGATGGCGAAGGCCCCGAGGGGATCGCCCTTGGCGGCGTCCAAACCGAGCGAGACCAGTAGCAGGCCTGGCTGGAATCTTTGGATCGCGGCCAGCGCCTGCTCCAGCGCGTCCAGATAGGCGGCGTCGTCGGTTCCGTGCGCAAGCGGCAGGTTCAGGTTCGCGCCCAGCCCGTCCCCGACGCCGCATTCGTCCTCATAGCCGGCGTAGAAGGGGTAGAAGGCGTTCGGGTCGGCGTGGATCGAGGCGAAGAACACGTCGCTGCGATCATAGAAGATGCCCTGCGTGCCATTGCCGTGATGGACGTCGACGTCCAGAATCGCGACCCGCGCATGCTTCGTGCGCGCGACCTCCGCCGCGATCGCGACGTTGTTCAGAAAGCAACCGCCGCCGGCCTGATCCTTGTAGGCGTGGTGGCCGGGCGGACGGCACAGCGCATAGGCGACGGGATCGCCGGCCAGCACGATCTCGGTCGCGCGCACGGCGCAGGAGGCGGCCGCGATCGATGCCTCCCAGGTGCGCGGCCCGATCACCGCGGCGGGATCGCTGACATACCAGCCCGCCAACGCGACCGGATGATTGGGCTTCGCCGCCATATGCCGGCTGGGGTGGATGTTCGGCACGATCTCCGGCCCGGCGTTGGGGAGGGCCGACCAGGCGGCGTGACCGCTCTCCAGAAAATCCAGAAATCCTGCGTCATGCACGCCCGCCACCAGCCGACGATCGGCCTTGGGCGCGACTTCGCCGACATGGCCCGCCTGAAGCGCGGCGGCCAACATGCGGTCCGCGCGCTCGGCGCGCTCCTCGTTCGGCTTCACCCGACCGCGGGCGAGGAAGAATTGCGGCGCGTGCAGCGCCTGATCAGGGGAATGAACGACACGCATGAGGGACTCGACTGATTTACGGGAGGATGAACGGCCGCTAGGCTCGCCCAATCCCCGCCATTAGAAAAGTGTTTAGCGACATGAACAATGCACGAGTCGACGGAACCCGCCTCTGGGACAGCCTGATGGCGATGGCCAAGATCGGCCCCGGCGTCGCCGGCGGCAGCCGCCGGCTCGCCTTGAGCGACGAGGATCTGGCCGGGCGCAATCTTTTCATCGGCTGGGCGCAGGAGGCGGGCTGCGAGATCGCCTTCGATCAGATGGGCAACATCTTCGCGCGCCGCAAAGGCCGCGACATGAGCCTGCCCGCCGTCATGACCGGCAGCCATCTCGACACCCAGCCCACCGGCGGTCGATTCGACGGCGTCTATGGCGTGCTCGCCGGCCTGGAGGTGCTCCGCACCCTCAACGACATGGAGATCGAGACCGAAGCGCCGGTCGAAGTGGTGGTGTGGACCAATGAAGAAGGCTCGCGCTTTCCGCCGCCGATGATCGGGTCCGGCGTGTTCGCGGGCGTTTTCGATCTTGAGAACGGCCTCAACCGGCATGATTCCGACGGCAAGACCATCGGCGAAGAGTTGAAGCGCATCGGCCATGCCGGAGCTTTGCCCTGCGGCGGCCGTCCGATCGGGGCTTACTTCGAAGCGCATATCGAGCAAGGACCTATCCTGGAGGCGGAGGGCAAGACGATCGGCGTCGTCACGGCGGCGCAGGGGCAACGCTGGTATGAAGTGACCGTGATCGGCCAGGAGGCGCACGCCGGCCCCACCCCGATGAATCGGCGGCGCGACGCTCTGGTGGGCGCCGCGCGGATGGTGGAGATCGTCAACCGCATCGGCCACGAGAACGCGCCGTTCGCTTGCGCGACGGTCGGCGTGCTGGAGGTCAGCCCCAACTCCCGCAACACCATTCCAGGGCGAGTCTTCTTCTCCATCGACTTCCGCCATCCGGAGGAAGCGACCCTCACCAAGATGGACGCCGATCTCCGCAGCGCCTGCCTGGCGGTCGCCCGCGAACTGCGGCTGTCGGTCGAGGTGAAGGAGTTCTGGCATTCGCCGCCCACCCCGTTCGACGCCGCCTGCGTCGCCGCCGTGCGGAAGGCGACCCTCGCGTCAGGATATTCGCATCGCGACATCATCAGCGGGGCCGGCCATGACGCCGTCTACATCGCCCGCGTCGCCCCCACCGCGATGATCTTCGTGCCCTGCGAGGACGGCATCAGCCACAATGAGGTGGAGAACGCCAAGCCGGAGGATCTGGAGGCCGGCTGCAACGTGCTTTTGCAGGCGCTTTTGGAGCGCGCGAAGGTGGTCTCGGCTAGCCAGACCTCATTGTAAGCGAACGACAGCATCATTGTGATACCGCGCACAGGAATTGCGCGGGCGCCGATCAGGGTGTAAGGCTGAAAAACCCATTCGTGGCGAAAAGCCGACGAGACGCGAAAGGCGCCATTAAGAGCGCTGGAGGACGGACGAAAACGATCTCAACCTCAGCATCGTCGGAACGCTGCGGAACAACAAAAAAACGGGAGACGACAATTGAGCGCGGCTAATCCAGCAATGGCGGGGGGTTCTCCTCGCCCCATGACGAAGGAAGAGAAGAAGGTCATCCTCGCTTCTTCCTTGGGCACTATTTTCGAGTGGTATGACTTCTATCTCTACGGAGCTCTCGCGGCGCTGATCGGCGCCCAGTTTTTCAGCGCTTTCCCCGAAGCGCAGCGTAATATCTTCGCGCTTTTGGCCTTCGCCGCCGGATTCCTGGTGCGACCTTTCGGCGCACTGGTGTTCGGACGTCTCGGCGATTTGGTCGGCCGCAAATACACCTTCCTGATCACCATCGTGATCATGGGCGCCTCCACCTTCATCGTCGGCGCTTTGCCGAATTATGAGGCCATCGGCGTCGCCGCCCCGATCATCCTGATCGTGCTGCGCTGCCTTCAGGGGCTGGCTTTGGGCGGCGAGTATGGCGGCGCGGCGGTTTACGTCGCGGAGCATTCGCCGCAGGGTCGTCGCGGGTTTTACACCGCCTGGATCCAGACGACCGCCACGCTCGGTCTGCTTCTCTCGCTTCTGGTCATCTTGACTGTCCGTCTCTATGTCGGTGAGAAGGCTTTCGCCGATTGGGGCTGGCGCATTCCATTTCTGCTGTCGATCTTCCTGCTCGGCATCTCGGTCTGGATTCGTCTGCAGATGCAGGAAAGCCCAGCCTTCAAGAAGATGAAGGAAGAGGGCACTGGGTCGAAGGCCCCGTTGGGCGAAGCCTTCGGCCAGTGGAAGAACGCGAAGATCGCGATCCTCGCCTTGCTGGGCTTGGTCGCCGGTCAGGCGGTGGTCTGGTACACGGGGCAGTTCTACGCTCTGTTCTTCCTGCAAACGATCTTGAAGGTGGACCTCTTCACGGCGAACGTGCTGATCGCCTGGTCGTTGATTTTGGGCACCGGCGGGTTCCTGTTTTTCGGAGCGCTGTCTGACAAGATCGGCCGTAAGCCAATCATCCTCGCGGGATGTTTGATCGCTGCGGTCACTTACTTCCCGTTGTTCAGCGCCCTCACCTCAGCTGCGAACCCGACCTTGGCGAAAGCCTTGGCCGCTTCGCCAGTCACCGTGGTCGCGGATCTGAACGACTGTTCGTTCCAGTTCAACCCGACTGGAACGGTGAAGTTCACGAACTCATGCGACAACGCCAAGGCGCTGCTGGCGCGCAACGCCATCGGCTACAAGGTCGAGGAAGCCAAGCCCGGCACTGTCGCCAAGATCAGGATCGGCGCGCAGGAGTTCGAGTCGTACGACGCGGTCAAGGCCGGGGCCGAAGCTGGCGCCAAGGCCGCAGCCTTCTCCAAGGCCGTCACGGACGCGGCCTACGCCGCC
>JBMLRS010000788.1:0-3276 GCA_049240905.1 Elsteraceae bacterium | reverse complement strand
ACCTGAGCTTCCATGATCGGATCTTCCAGATGACCGGAAATGGCGCGCTGGCCGCGATGTACAAGCTGCTGACCAACCGGCTGCATACGCTCCGGCGCACCGGCCTGCTGCAGGGCGGCGGCTTCGCGGTCTCCAACCACGAACATCGCGCGATCGTTGACGCGCTCGCGGCGCGCGATCCCGCCGCCGCCGCGGCCGCGCTGCGCTGGCATGTGCGCGCCGGGCGCAGCCGCTTCACGCATCTGCTGGGGGGATCTGCCGCCGCAGCCTGAGTTCGACCGCCACGCCAACCGGCGAAGCGCGCGGAGACGCGCCGTCGGCAGAAGGAAACGACAATGTTCACGCGACGCAGGGCCGAGCCTCGATGACCCATCTGGTTTTGAGCGGCCTGACCAAACGATATGGCGACCTCACCGTGCTGGACCGGATCGATCTGGCCGTGGCGCGGGGCGAGTTGGTCTGCCTGCTGGGCCCGTCCGGCTGCGGCAAGACCACGACGTTGCGGCTGATCGCCGGATTCATGGAGCCGTCCGCCGGCGAGATCCGGGTCGGCGACCGGGTGCTGTCCAAGCCGGGCGCGACCTTGCCGCCGGAGCGGCGCGGCATGTCCATGATCTTCCAGTCCTATGCGCTGTGGCCGCATATGACGATCTTCGACAATGTCGCCTATGGCCTGACGCTCAGAAACCAGTCCAAGGCTGAGATCGAGCGGCGGGTGGGGGTGATGCTGGCGGCGGTGAAGCTGTCGGCCTATGGCGATCGCTACCCGACCGAGTTGTCCGGCGGGCAGCAGCAGCGCGTGGCGCTGGCCCGCGCGCTGGTGGTGGAGCCGGAGATCCTGCTGCTGGACGAGCCGCTGTCCAACCTCGACGCCTCCTTGCGGGAGGAGATGCGCTTTGAAGTGCGCCGGCTGCATGACGAGTTCCGCTACACCACGGTCTATGTGACGCATGATCAGGTGGAGGCGATGACGGCGGCGGATCTGATCGTGGTGATGAACCATGGCCGGATCGAACAGGTCGGGTCGCCGGAGGAGGTCTACGCCCATCCGGTTTCCTCCTTCGTCGCCAATTTCCTGGGCGGCGCGAATATCTTGAAGGGCCGCGCGGTGGGGGCGGATCATCTGGACATCGGGCCGGCCAAGCTGCGCTGCGCCCAGCCGCGCTTCAGCGACGGGCAAGAAGCGGCGATCTCCATCCGCTTCCACGAGATCCAGGTGAGCGACCGGGCGCGCGAGGGCGCGATCCCCGCGATCGTGACGCGCCAGACCTTCCTGGGCGCCACCCGGGATCTGGCGATGACGCTGGAGGACGGGTCGGCGATCCGCGCCGCCGCCTCGCCGGATCTGCATATTCAGGCGGACGGTCGGGTCTGGTTGACCTTTCCGCATGAGCGCTGCTGGCCATTGGCGGCGTGATGACCACAACCAAGAAAACACTGATGGGAGAGAAGCCGATGAAGAAGTTTCGTCGATACGCTGGCGCCCTCGCTGCGGCGTTCGCGCTGTTGCTGGGGGGAGCGGCGCACGCGCAATCCCCGATCTACAAGATCACTCCGGAGCTGGAGGCGGCGGCGCGCAAGGAAGGCAAGATCATCCACTACACCTCGATCGACGTGAAAGTGGCGCAGGACATCGCGAAGGCCTTCGAGAAGCGCTATCCGGAGATCAAGGTTCAGATCGAGCGCAACGGGGCGGAACGGCAGTTCGCCAAGATCGGGCAGGAATATTCCAGCAAGATCTTCAACGTCGACACGGTGAACAGCTCCGACGCCGCGCATTTCATCTATTGGAAGCGCGAGGGCTGGCTGGCCGCCGCCCTGCCCGAAGAAGTGAGCCAGCGCTACGCGCCCGGCAGCTTTGATCCGGAGGGCTTCTACGCGCCGTTCCGCGCCGGCCTAAGCGTGATCGCCTATAACACCCAGCTGGTCAGCGCCGCTGACGCGCCGAAAAGCTTCAAGGACCTGCTGGACCCGAAATGGAAGGGCAAGCTGGTGAAGGCGCATCCCGGATATTCCGGCACGATCCTCACCTCCACCTTCCAGACCAGCCGCGAGCTCGGTTGGGAGTTCTTCGAGAAGCTGGCGGCGCAGCAGGTGATGCAGGTGCAGTCCTCCACCGATCCGCCGCGCAAGGTGACCGCCGGCGAGCGCCCGGTGATGGTGGACGGCAATGAGTACAACGTGTTCCTTGAGCAGGAGCGCGGCGCCCCGATCGCGATCGTCTATCCGACCGAAGGCACGCCGCTGGTGATCGGCCCGTCCGGCGTGATGAAGAACGCGCCGAACCCGAACGCGGCCCGGCTCTATCACGCCTGGTCCTTCACTTTGGAGGCGCAGCAGCTGGCCGTGAATGTGGGCGGCATCCGCTCCTTCCATCCCGACGCCAAGGAGCCGGCCAGCCGCCGTCCGTTCAAGGACATCAAAGTGATGAAGGACGACCCGATCGCGGTGGACAAGGCGGTGGAGGACATCAAGCGTCGCTACACCCGTTACTTCAAGACGTGATCGGCTGATGACCACCGTTCCGGTCGCGGCTGAACCGCGCCAGGGCGGGCCCCGCCAAGATGGGTTAAGCCAGGGCTGGGATCCGTCCCAGCTCTCGGCGGTGCTGGTCGCCATCTTCCTGGTGGCGCTGATCGGGCTGCCGGTCGGCTGGCTCGCCTTCTTCGCGGTCAGCGACCGCAGCGGCGACCTCACGTTCGGCAATTTCGAGGCGTTGCTCAGCGATCCGGACCTGCTGGATCCGCTGCTGACCAGCCTGTCGCTGTCGATCTCCGTCGCGGTGTTCGCGGTGCTCGCGGCGGCGCCCCTGGCCTGGATCGTCAGCCGCACCGATCTGCCCGCGCGCCGGGTGATCCGCGCGCTGATGACCGCCAGCTTCGTGACCCCGCCCTTCCTGGGGGCGATCGCCTGGGAAGTGTTGGCGGCGCCCAACAGCGGCATCATCAACAAGATCTGGCGCGACCTGACCGGCTCGTCCGAGCCGCTGTTCGACATCTACAGCTTCGGCGGGTTGCTCTTCGTGATCTCCTGCTACACCGCGCCCTATGTGTTCGTTTTGCTCACCAACGCGCTGGACCGGATTCCGGCGGATCTGGAGGATGCGGCCGGCATTCTGGGCGCTGGCGTGTGGAAGGTCGCGCGCTCGGTGACGATTCCGCTTGTGGCGCCCGCCGCGCTGGCGGGCGCGTTGATCGCCTTCCTGCAATCGATGACCCTGTTCGGCTCCCCCGCCATCCTGGCGCTGCCAGCCGGGTTTCACACGATCACCACCAA